>JBBIOC010000020.1:0-16283 GCA_037443585.1 Candidatus Omnitrophota bacterium | reverse complement strand
TCAAAAATCTATAGTGCTCCATTAATCCTTTAATAACTGCTAAAATACCAAACATTTCAAAGGATTCTTCTACAATAACTTCGATTCTATACAGCCATTCTAACTTGCCGTGTTCTATAAAATTAATCATAAATTCGGCAATGAAGCTGCCAAATATATATACAATTGTCCCTAGAGTCAGGAATTTTATTGCCTTAGTTGAGTTTTCTAAATATTTTTTCATTTTTAAAATAAATATTAAGATGCCTAAAAGAACAAAAGGGCCTAAAAAAATTACCCATAGACCTTTTATATTATTCAAATTAAAAAAGTGCCTTTTAATCGCCATTCCTAAATGTTCATGAATCATGGCTACTTCATCGCAAGACATACCGAGCAATCCTAAAGAAAGTAACTGCCACATCTTTTGTCCATTCTTTTCTTCAAATATTGAACATTTATAAGCAAAAAATGCCGCTATTGCCAATAGCATACTGGAAAACCAAGTAGGAAAATTTGATTCTTTATCAAAATTGATAAAGCGGTCTATCTGCCAGGATGGTTCATTAAGCAATGCATTGGCAATGTTTGATAAAATCAGCCCTATAATTACCATCATTAATACTCTGAGCAGTCTTTTTTCATCCATAAACAATGGCTCCGCCATTTGAGACGTCTACCATGCCAAAGCAGAACCTGCGCTGAAACTATTTGGGAATCCGCACCTTATTTTACTACTTAATCCCCTCTTGTAGATAAAGTTGACAATATTTGAAACCTGTGATAAACTTTTAACGAATGAAAACAATCGAATATTTTTTTTATCTGTCTCCATTGCAAAAAGACCGACTTCGTGTATGGGCTTCCAAAGAGAAAAATAAGATTGTAGAGTTTGTAATCCAGTATGAAACCGAACTTCAAGGCAGATGGCATGCAATAGTTCGTTATGATACCAGCCATGGCTTTGCTCATCGTGACTTAATACATCCTGATGGAACATCTGATAAGCAGCCACTTTTATTCGAAAGTTATAATTTAGCCTTAACCTATGCCACGCAGGAATTGAAACAGAATTGGCGAAGATATCGTCGAAATTTTGAGGAGGAACTAAATGAATCAAGATGAAATAATTAGAAAGAACCTTGAGCTTCATGCTGCTTGGATGAGTTATTGTTTTGAGCATCCTGAGGTGTTTGAACAAATCCCTGCCAATGCCCAGTTGGTCATCATTCCTAATGACGACTCTGCCTTGGCTGAAGAAAATACAAAAACAGCCAAGCGCCTTAATGAGAAAGGTCATCCTGTTGTTATTATCCATATGAATACCCCTAAGCCACCCACCCCTCAGATAGAAGTAATAGAGGCTACTCATTGAAGTCTTCTTTGTAAATCCTGTCATTTGAAACACCTACCATACCAAAGCAGAACCTGCGCTGAATCTATTCGGGAAAGTGTCCCTGTTTAGCCCCTGAATCATCTGCCATCTTGACTGCATTCCTGCTTGATGTTATAATTTGTAATGGAGGTGTTAATATGCATCTATATAAAAAGTTTAAAATTGTTATCTCTAAGGAAGAAGATGGGTATGTAGGATATCCTCTTGGCTTAGAAGGCGTAGTAGTCGGTGAAGGCGATACATACGAAGAGGCCCTTGCTGATACAAAATCTGCAATTCGTTTCCATATTGAAACTTTTGGACCTAAGGTAATCAAGAAAGCAGGATTTCCTAAAGAGGCCTTTATCGCTGAAACAGAGGTTGCGATACGTTGAACAAGTTTCCTGTCGACGCTAAGAAAGGCAAGGTCCTCCACGCCCTTAAGATTCTTGGTTTTGAAGTTGTCAGACCAGGCAATCATATTTCTCTCCAGAGAAAAAATCCTGACGGCACTATTACGCCTATGACCATTCCTAATCATGCCAGAATAAAATCTTCCACTCTGCGAATCATCTGCACTCAAGCAGGAATTAAAAGAGAAAACTTTATTAAAGCATTCTATGAATCTTGATTTCATTATTAACATCTATAATTGGCTTTGACATAAAATCCCTTTATAGATTCCATAGCTCTTTCTCGCAGGCTAAAGCCTGCGGCTACAATAAGTAGATGGTAGATGTAGGACAATCCTACATCTCCTATCTGTCTTGACATCTCTCTTCCTTTTGTATATAATCTATCTATGCCTGATGTGTTATGGGTTGCCACATCAAAATTTGGCAAACGAAAAATCAAATGGCCCAAGCAAATCTTGTAGAGAAAACTCGCCTTAACTATGACCCAGAGACCGATGTCCTTTATATAAACTTTGACCCTCCACAACCTGCGGACGATTCGGACATTACTGATGAAGGCGTCATTATTCGTCTGCGCAATAATCACATCGTGGGTCTGACTATCTTGAATGCCGCCAAGGTTCTTATTTAAATTATGCAAGCCTGTTGACTTTAACATAAAACTCCTTTATATCCTGAATAGATTCTATGTGTCAATTTGGTCCATTTGAGACGTCTACCATGCCAAAGCAGAACCTCCGCTGAATCTATTCGAGAAGGGTCCCTGTTTAGCTCTTGAATATATCTAAGGTCTTTATTTTCTATCCTCTTAATTCTATCCTCTTAATTATTGACATCGTGCATTCTTTATGATATTTTATATTCGTGAAACAAATTATATTCCCTCCTCATGCCACGCAAAAGATGACTGAGCGTGGGGCTTCTAAAAAAGAAGTAATTGAAGCTATTCTTGAAGGAGAATATTTTCCTGTTAAACATGGTCGCATCGCTTACAGAAAAAATTTTCAGTATAATAATAAATGGGCTGAAAACTTTTATCATATTAAACAAGTGATGCCTATAACCAAGAAAGAAAATGATAAAGTCACTGTTATTACAGTCTATACTTTTTATTTCTAAAGGAGGAAACAGATGAAAATTACATATGACCCAAAAGTAGATGCTGCATATATATATCTCAAGGAAGGAAAGTTTGAAGTTATTACTCAAAGGCTTACGGAAGATATAGCTATAGACTACGGCCCTAAAGGTTTGATAGTAGGGATTGAGATTCTTGATGCCAGTAAATATTTTCCTAAACATAAACGACCTCAAATTAAATTAAAAAATTTACAACCTGTTTCGTAATTAAACTCGCTCATATTTCTGCCATTTGCCATTTGAAACATCTACCATCCCATTTGCCATTTGTGCCATTTGAGACGTCCGCCATGCCAAAGCAGAACCTGTCTCCTCTTTAATCAACATAACCAAGTTCTTTTAACTTATCGTTTATAATTGATAAATCTTCTGATGTAAGATTATCCTTTACTGAAATCTTGGATAAGGGGTGGCTGATACAGCCCCAGTGCACCCTTGCCCATACCCTTTCGTGAATATAATAAAAAAACATCTTGGCAATGAACTCTACTGCCCCTACCCCTAAAGACAGACTTATTTTTCTGGTAAATAGATACACTACAAGAACTGTCGCAATGCTGCCGGATAATCTCCAACTGATAGCTTTACAGATGCTTCTTTTTTGTGTCTCTTTTATCATACGAATACCTTAAAATTCAACCGCGTAGGTTGCCGCCTTTGGAAACACAAGCGGCAACCTACGCGGTTTTACAGAGAGCTTCCTTTATATCCTTAATAGATTCTACGGCTTTAATGTCGCAATTTTTAGCGCATAAGAAGGCATCGTCATAGGTGTGCATGCCGTTTAAGGCTGTGGAGACAAAAATCTCGCCATTGTCTGTGCGGCCTTTAAGGTCATAGCCATTCTCTGGATGAACTATAATGTCTGCGGCGTTCTCAAGATACGGGCCTGAGTAAATCTCTTCGCGGAAAAATATCTTGTCAATGATATTTTCTTTTGTTTCAGGATGGATAAAACCAAGGAGTCTCTGTTTAATATCTTTTCTGATAGCCGCGTAATCGCTTTTTTTAACGCTTCCGTATTCCTCTCTACCTTCTAAATTAATAAATATCCTACCGGGTAAAAGTGAATAACAGATACTGTCTTTCTCATAGCTAAAAGCTCTTTTATCTCCATTGTTCGAAAACCTTAACAGGCCCTGCTTCTCAAGCCAGGTATTAAGCTGGACCTCTGCCTTGAGGCCGCAGAAACCGTGGTCAGAAAGTATTAAAAGCCTATCTCCATCACTAAGTCTCTCTTCAAGTTCTCTAATATAGTTATCGAGCTTTTCAAAAAAACTGATAATCTCAGTGTAATATTGACCGTGTGCATCTAGATCGTGCCAGAAGAAATGAAAGAGCCTGTCGGTCTCCATAATGTGCAGTTGAAAGAAATCCCATTCGTCCTGAGCCATTAGTTCAAAAGCAATCTCAAACCGTTTTTCCATAGCTTTATGGAGGAGTTTCATAAATTTTTCTTTAGATTCTCTGGCTAACCGGGTATCAACATCTATAATGTAATCCTTTGATTTAAGGTAGCTGCTTAGTTTAGCTGGGTATGATACTTTATTAATATCAGGACACAAAAAGCAGGAGATAAGGATGCCATTTACTTCTTCAGGCGGATAGGTTAAAGGGACATTTATCACTATCACCTTCTTGCCCTGCCGTGATAATTCCTGCCAGACGGTGGTAGCTTTTCTGTCTTGAGTAGTGGGAATCTTGAGCTGGAATGGAGCTGGGGTGCGGTCAGCAAACCCGAATATATTATGCTCAGCAGGGTTTTTACCTGTCATATAAGTGACCCATGCTACTGAAGAGACAGTCGGATAGACAGAGTTTATTTGCTTGGCGCCATAGGTTTTAAACATCTTAGCTAAATGCGGCATCCGGCCTTTCTCAAATATATCTTTAAGAAAAGAATATGGTAAGCCGTCTATTCCTAATACAAATGTCTTCATTTTGTTATAATCCCTCCTGCACATACGTTTTCTTCTCTTACAAGGACAAACCTGCCTATCTCTTTAACATCTTTAAAAGGCTGGATTACAATGGGCTTTTTGGCCTTAATCAGGACCTCTCCTACTTCCAGATTCCTTAAGGCCTCTGCATCCTCTTCTAAAATTTCAAGGGTGGAGGAGTTAATGCGTTTATAAATTTTTTCCATCCTGCAGCTCACTTCCTGAGTGGCACAGCGCAGGAATATTTTTTCGCCTTTTTTATATTCACCCTTTGACATCCAGAAGATACTTGCAAGAAAATTGTCAGAAACTGCCGGCTCCTCGGTTTCCTGACAAACGATATCGCCTCTGTCTAAAAATACAGAATCCTCTGTGATAATGCCGATACTTTCGCCTGCAAAACTTCTTTGAGACTTCTCTAAAAACTTCTCAATGCTTTTTACCCGCGTCATCTGGCCCCGGGGTAAAATCTTGATGTCCTGGCCCTGTTCAATACTGCCACATTCAATACGGCCTACTGAAATGCGTTTATGGTCAATTAAATAAACATCCTGGACAGGAAATATTAAAGATTTATCCTCAGAAGAGGTTTGGTTATTTAGGGAGTCTAAACTTTCTAATATTGTTGGGCCAGAATACCATGCCATCTTCTCAGAACAATCAGCCACATTTTCTCCCCGGAGGGCAGAGACTGGAATGTATGCTAAGGCAGTAATACTTAAAGACCCAAGAAACCCCTCAATTTCCTGCATTAATTTCTGATATTCTTTTTGGTCATATTTAATGAGGTCCATCTTATTTATAACTACTATCACCTGCTCTATCCCTAACATGGATAGAATCATAGAATGGCGCTTTGTCTGCTCCTGCATGCCTTCTGCGGCATCAACAATTAACAAAGCAGCCTCTGCCTGAGAGGCGCCAGTAATCATATTTTTGACAAATTCCACATGGCCCGGGGCATCAATGATTACATATTCACGCTTTGGGGTTCTAAAAAAGGTCTGCGAGGTTTCAATGGTAATGCCCTGCTCCCTTTCTTCCTGAAGGTGGTCCATCAAAAAGGCAAATTCTACCTCCCTGCCTAACTCCTTTGAAACCTGCCTGACCTCTTCCATCTTATCCGGCGGCAAGGAATTAGTATCAAATAAGAGGCGGCCTATCAATGTGGATTTTCCATGGTCAACATGGCCGACGATTATAAATTTAAGATTAGGCATTTTACTCCTTCTACATATAACCTAAGCTTCTTAATTTCTGCATCATATATGCTGATTCCTTATCCTGAGCCCTGCCGCTTCGCTCAGAGACATTGGATGTCTTTAGCTCTTCTATTATCTTGTCTATAGTGTCAGCAGTTGAAACGATAGGATTACAACAGGTCTCGCAGCCAATACTCCTGTATCTTTTTCCATCTTTAGCAAAATAAAGCGAAACTATGGGGATATTCTCCCTTTTTATATAAAGCCATATATCCAATTCGCGCCAGCCCAATAAAGGATGAACCCTCAGGTGTTCTTCGTCTTTAGCCTTTGTCTTATACTGGTCCCATAATTCTGGCGGCTGATTCTTATAGTCCCATTCAAAGTCCTCATCCCTTGGGCTAAAGATTCTCTCCTTTGCCCTGATGCCGTGTTCATCCCGTCTTATGCCTAAATACAAGGCCCTGAATTTGTATTTATCAATCGCCTGTTTCAAGGCATTGGTCTTTAGTTCTGTGCAGCAATCTAATTTACCAGTCTCAGGAGAAACTCCTTTACTTACTGCTTCTTCGTTTTTGTGCACTATCAAGTTGAAATTCCATTTCTTAGAATATTCACCCCTGAATTGGTAGATTTCCTTGAATTTATAGCCAGTATCAATATGTAAAACTGAAAAAGGAATCCTTCCATAAAATGCCTTGCGGACAAGCCACAATAAGGTAGTGGAATCCTTGCCGATTGACCAGAGCATAGCCACTTTTCTAAACTGCCTGTATGCCTCTCGGATTATGAAGATGCTCTGATTTTCTAAGTGCGAAAGTGCGTCCATTTTAAAGTCATCCATACGCAGGCTAAAGCCTGCGACTACAATAAGTAGATGTAGCCAATTTAAGAATCAGCCTCTACATTATTCCAAATTACATCAGGAATAAAAATGTCTGGATTATTCAACAATGTTTTGTCGGTTTTAATCCTGAATGTATCTACTCTGCGCACGGCATACGGAGCAAGCATATGCTCATCCCAGACTGAGATATTTAAGGAATAGATGCCATGACCAAGATTTAGTCTGCTGAAATGGGCTTCTATCACCCCTTCACCTTCAATCGCTTCAACCACTGCGCCATTTAGCCGCGTATCTGAAGAAAAGCAATTGACGCCATCAGCGCGAACTACACCCAAAGAAAATATTGGCCTTCTGATCGACGTCTTGGCAGAATAGTAAATCCTGACAGAGATGTCTTCGTTAGAATTAAACTGCCTTTTAATAGAACCATTGCCATCGCAGAGGACAACATCCTTTATTTCAACCAAGTGGTCTCTTTTTGACTTATCTATATTTGTGGCATTTAACAACTTATTTCTTAATCTCTCCTCCTGCTGGGTAAAGACATAATCATGGTATAAAGATATAACCTCATCAGGGCTGCCTGCCTTTTCTATCTTTCCATTCATAAGCAGGATTGCACGGCTACAGATATTCTGGACTGCTATAAGATTATGGGATACAAATATAATTGTGGTGCCTGAGTTTTTTAACTGCCTTATCCTGTCAGCGCATTTTGCCTGAAATACCATATCCCCTACAGACAAAACCTCATCAACTAAAAGAACCTCAGGGTCAATGTGGGCAGCAACTGAAAATCCTAACCTTGCAAACATACCAGAGGAATATCTTTTTACTGGGGTATCTAAAAATTCTTCTAAGCCGGAAAACTCCACTATGGCATCAAATTTCTTATTTATCTCTTTTCTGGACATATTCATAATAGAGCCGTTTAGATAGATATTCTCCCTTCCTGTCAGGTCAGGATGGAAACCTGCAGATACCTCTATAAGCGCAGAGAGCCGGCCATTTATTTTAATGCTACCTCTGCTTGGTTTCATTACTCTTGAAAGAATCTTTAAGACAGTGCTTTTGCCAGCACCGTTTGGGCCTATAATGCCTAATGCCTCGCCTTTTTTGACCTCAAATGAAACATCTTTCAATGCCCAGAAAGTATTGTCTTGTTCCTTATGATTATTGGAGAGCTTCCTAAAAATCTTTGGGATAAGGTCGCGTAGGCTTGTGGCCCTCTCTCCTCTTTTAAACCTTTTCCATATATTTGTAAATTCTATGGTATTTGCCATCTCAGATATTCTCTGCAAACAAAAATTCTGCTTTATGAAACCAGAACCAACCTGACAAAAAGATAATTAATATTATTGTGATAGGCAATGTCAAAGTGGAGATATCAGGGATATGGCCTCTTATGAGTAAATCGCGATAGGCATTAATAATATGAGTCATTGGGTTAAGCATCAGTATATCCTGCAAAATCTTTGAATCAGTCTTTATGGGATAGACAACAGATGTCGCAAACATCCAGAGCATTATAATGACTTCAAATATATACTTTACGTCCCTGTAAAAGAGGTTTCCCATTGATAGAAAGAAACCCAGGCCTATCATAAAAAGAATCTGAAAGAAAAGCATTAGAGGCATCAATAATATGGTCCAGTGAAAACTGACCTTGAAATAGGCCATAAGGCCAAAGAGAATAACCAGAGAAACAAAAAAATCTACAAGCCAGGAGATTATCACGGATAATGGGAAAACCTCTCGGGGGAAGTAAATCTTTGTTATGAGGCTGGGGTTTGCAACAAGGCTTGTAGTAGCTAATTTTAATGCGCTTGCAAAGAATGTCCATGGCAGAAGCCCGCAATAAACAAATATAGGATATGGGATATCGCCTGTATTTTTTATTATGGCTACTTTTGAGAAAACAAAGGTAAAGATGAGCATCATAGAAAGAGGGCTAAAGACTGCCCAGGCAATACCTAAAAGTGTCTGCTTATAGCGGACCCTGATATCCCTTATTGCGAGATTCCATAGAAGCTCTCGGTATTTGATGAGTTCTTTAATCATTTCAAGCATTGGAATCTCCTACAGCGCTATCTTAATTATCACATACACCAATCCGATAATTCCTATGCTGGCAAATCCTGTATTTCTTATGTCTCTAAAATTAAAACTATTTTTTAACCCAGGGAATTTTTGCTTTGTTACATTGAATATTGCAGCTGAGAGGGCAAATAATAAATAGGGTATAGTAATATAAAGACGGGAAAGAAAAAATGCGGTAGCTGAAAATCCTACTAAAGAGGCCTGAAGTCCATAGGCATAATTCTTAAGCCGTTCATTATTTTTTTGAACCAAAGAAAGGCCTTTAAAAGAGCTATATAATAGTCCCATCCAGAAAAACAAACCTAAAATACCGGCCTCTGACAAAGCCAATACGAAAGTATTGTGTGCAGTCAGAGGATAATCTTCACTAAACATACGATAACCCACACCAAAGATTGGGCTGGACTTTGTAAGCCCTATGCCATAATACCAGGCATCTACCCTGTTGAAAGCAGATTCTTCTTCTAAAGTCAAAAGCGATAAGCGTGAAGGGCCAAAGGCAAAGACAAGAAAGATAAAAGCTATACCTATTATTGCGCCGAGCAAAAATCTGCGAGACTTTTTCACAAAATAAAAAAATCCAGTTACCATAAGGGCAAGCCAGGCGCCCCTTGAATTAGTCAGATACAAGGCATAGAGGATGTATCCGAGTATAGGGATTATAAAAAACTTTATTAGAGGATTAGACCTTCCAAAAAAAACAGCGATTAGAATAGCTGCTGCGATTACAAGTGCCAAGCCTAAGTCATTTGGGTCATTAAAGATACTTATCCAGGTAATCCTGCCAATGCCAGACTCTCTATCCATCCTCAATGGCTGGCCTGCCCAGCCATAGCCATTTCTAAACTGTGAGATACCTTGAAGGGCAAGTAGAAAGGTAAGAAATATCAATAGATATACAGTTATTTTAAACTTTCTCTCTGAATCAATTATATTTACAAAGAGGAGGAACATTATTAGAGTCTTTGAGAAATCTGTAAAGGCGAGCATCATACCGCCAAAATAGGTATGAACTATATGGGATAAAAGTAACGATACAAAAAAGCCAAGCATCAGAATGTTTTGTGGAGCCTTTACTAATAATGGCTGTTTGGTGCGGGCTTTATTTAAGACCCAGAAGATGAATGCAAGGATAGATAAGATATCTAAGAGCTGCATTCCATAAAAGAATGGAATCCATTCAGCTGGGCGGAGATAGATGCAGATTATATAGAGGAGTAATGCAATAAATGCCATCTTCTATAGCTCCAAAAGGTAAGAGTAACGCCTACCATATTAAGTAATACATCACTTACAGATGCAAATCTCCCAGGAACAAAAAATTGATAGAATTCGATAGCCCCGCTGTAAAAAAGCACAATCACAAAGGTCAGGATATATGCCTTTAGATTCGATTCGGAGAAAGACTTTAACAAAAGGTATACTAATAAGCCAAATGCAGGAATATGAAGCGCATTATTTATAATCTGATGTTTGACACTGCCCGCGCCTGGGATAGATGGCTGTGAAGAGAAATAAAATATAATGCCCATATATAAAATACTTGCAATAATATAAAATCTACGCACAATCTTATCCTTTCCAGCTTCCCTACTGATACCTATAATATTTATACAGATAATGCGGCAAGTGGAACTCGACACTGGTCATAATATAACCGAGCAGTTTTGCCCTCGCTTGATTCAATAATGAAGCGGCATGCTGAACAACCCCGCGCTGTGTCCTGCCTGCCTGAATTACCATAACCACCCCATCCACTTGAGAACCTATCACACCTGGGTCTGTAACTGGGATGACTGGCGGCGTGTCAAATATAATAAAATCAAACTTAGGTTTTAAGATGCCTAAAAGCTCTTTCATCCTAAAGGAGCCTAAGAGTTCTGCAGGATTATGAGGTGTCTTTCCAGCAGGAAGAAGAGTCAGATTTTCTATGCCAGTATTCAACAGAACAGAATCCAAGGTAAGGCCGTCTGTAAGGTATTCTGAAAGTCCAACCTCTGTGTCTATTCCAAGATATTTTGTAATCTTGCTTTTTCTCAAGTCAGCATCTATTAAGATAACTGACTTCTTTGCAAGGTCAGTTGCAAGGGCGATAGCCAAATTTATAGCAGTGACTGTCTTTCCTTCCCCATGTATAGCACTGCTTATAATAAAGCTCTTTACCGGCTTATTCCCATTCGAAAGGGATTGCAGGTTTGTGCGAAGGATTTTATATTGTTCGCTTATAGGTGAATGGGGGTCTGAATGTAAGACTATATGTGGGTCAATATTTAGGCCCTCTATAGTCTTTGGATGGACAGTGACAACAAGTTTTTCTTCTGGCCTCTTTTCTAAACGCGCAAGCCGTTCCTCAGCTGCCTTTTTTAATGCCTCTGTGATTTTGCCCATTTTATATCTCCTTTTCTTTTATGGTCTCTTCTATAATTTTTTTGTCTATGGTTTTTGTGCCATATACATAACCTGTTAAGAGTGCATTGTCACATATAAGATTTATCAGACGCGGAACGCCTTTTGAAGATTCGTAAATACAAGCTAATGCCTCATTATCAAATATTTCACAGCCATTTAGACCTGCGGTATGGATGCGGTGTCCGATATATCCTTTAGTCTCTTCAATTGTAAGCGGCTGAATGTGATAGTGCACCCATACCCTCTGTTTGAACTGGCCTAAAGACTTAAGGCGCAGTTTCTCCTTTAATTCTGGTTGGCCCACTAATATTATCTGAATCAGCTTTTGTTTCTCAGTCTCTAAGTTTGAAAGCATCCGCACCTCTTCTAAAACGCGAGAAGATAGGTTTTGTGCCTCATCTATTATGAGGACTACATTGTGGTTCTCTGAAAGCTCATCTATCAAAAATGTGTTGAGCTGGGAAATAAGTCGGGATTTTGTCCCTGGTTTGTGGTCAATGCTGAGGTCTTCTAAGATAGCAGAAATTAGCTCCTTGCAATTTATGTGTGTATTTAGGATAAGCGCAACCTTCGTATTTGAATCAAGGCGGTTTAGGAGCGCACGGCATACAGTGGTCTTGCCTGAGCCAATCTCGCCTGTAATCACCACAAAGCCCTTCCGTTCTGCAATTGCATAGGTGAGCCTATCCAGCGCCTCTAAGTGCTTTTCACTTGGATAGAAATATTTGGTGTCTGGAGTCATATTGAATGGGTTTTCTTTGAAGCCGTAGAATTTTTCGTACATATATTATTTGTGCACCAGTGAATAGATTATTACAATAAAGATTGCTGACACAGACGCAATAACAGATACCCCAATGGCTGCAGTGCGCTTTGCCTTTATCCTCGCAATGTCCTCTGCAGTTATTATCTTTGAGATTGCACCCAGTATAGGTGATTTCAAAAATGATTTAGCCTCATCCACTCCTAAAAATGAGGTATCTGTAAATTCTATAAGTAGCACCAAGCCAAAGCCTGCTGCTAGGCCTATAACTGCCCCTAACATAAAGACCAGTGCCTTGTTCGGCTGTATAGGCCTGAGCGGAAGCCTCGGCGGGTCTAAAACCGTATAGCGCGTCCCTTCTTTTGAGGCCTCTAACCGTTGTGTAATCTTGGCTGTCTCAAGTTTCTGAAGAAGCATATTGTAGATAATCTCATTTACCCTGACATCCCTCGCTAAGACTGAATCTATTTTGTCTATCTTGTCTATGAGAACTGCCTTGTAGATATTTTCAGATAAAGATGAGGTATCGGTCTGCGATTCCTGAGGAGACATAGAAGGGGCTGTTTGAGCCATATTATTTTCAAGGCTCTGAATCTCTTTCTGTAAATCGAGTTTCAGCTTCTCATACATAAGATTTGATGCAACCTTATAGTCAGGTTGGAAATCCTCTTTTGCAAGCTCCTCCCGAGCCGAAGCAAGCTTTGCACGCAGGTCTTTTACTAAAGGGTGCTGTTCTGTAGAATCTATCAAAAGGGTCTTGAGCTGGTCTTCCATACTGGCTATCTCTGATTCCTTTATCTTCTTTTGATAAATCTTAAGCTGTTCTGTTAAAAAGGCAATTGCAACATCCGATTCCTTGTTTTGGGACTCTATATTCTGTTCTATAAAAATATCTGTAATGGTCTTTACTGTCTGTTGTGTAAGGTCAGGGTCTTCGCCGCGAAAGGCAATTCTAATAAGGTTATTACCTCTTAACTGGACAAAGATATTTTTTCTAAGGCGGTTTAGAATCAGATTTTCAAACTCTTTCTGGTTTTTTACATCCTTGGCAAGGTTGAGCTTCTCAGTCAATTTTACAAGGCTATACCATCCTAAAATCTGCTCTCTTAATGTATTGAGCCTCTGCGCGGCACTCGTTGAAACTGCAAGCCCGCTAATAATAGGGTTGATTATCTTCTCTTCTTCAACAAGGATGAGGGTATAGGCCTCATAGACCTTTGGCATAAGATTTCCTGCGATTGTGCCACCAACCATTCCTATAATAGTAGGGATAATCAAAAGCCACTTTCTTCTGAAGAAGATCTTGAGATAGTCAATTGGGTTTATTTGTGTGCCTTCTTGTATATTCATTTTCATCTCTCCTTTTTATCTTCTATAGCCTGGGCCATAATAATTGCCCGTAGCTGCGCGTTCAATTGTCGCAGCAGGGGCTATCGGAGCTGCTACAGGACTTATTATCCTGCCTATCTTAGCAGCAACAGTAGCTGGAACATATAAGACATCCCCGGGCACCATTTGTTTATCTATTTGCAGGTTACCTTCGTAAATCAGGTTGTAAAGATCTAATGTTTCATAGGTGGGTTTTCCATTAGGGTCAGGATGGATAAGGCGGCTCCTACGCATAGCAGCGGTCAGAGTAGGGAGCCCTGCCTGGACAACTGCATCCCTTACTGAAATTGTATCTGCGCGCATAAAGTATTTTCCCGGAGCACCTACTTCTCCTACTATAAAAATTACCTTACTGCGGTATTCAATGATTGTTACATCTATCTCAGGCTCAACAACAAAGGCAGAAAGAATCTTTTTCAATTCTTCTACAAGACCGGTCTTTGTCAGGTCGCTTACCTTTATATCGCCAACGAATTTATATTGGATTTTGCCTTCTGAGTTTATTGTGTAGGTTCCTGAGAATTCAGGGTGACGCCGGACATCTATCTGAACCACATCGTCTGGGCCGAGGGTATATTTAAGAGGTTCCTGCTCTAAGGCTTGAGAAACGGCAGCCTCTTTCTGACCTTCGGTCTCTGATTTTGTCTCATCTGAAAAGACTGCGTCAGAAAAGATTAAAGATACCATTAACAAAATTGAGGTGCTTTTAAATAATTTCAACATCTTGGCCTCCTTTGTAGGATTTTTTAATTTTCTTCCAGTTCATAGACTGTATCGTGAAATTCCTTAATACGGGCAAAGTCCTCATCGTCATATACCCGCCATCCCCGCCAATCCCGTTTGGACCTCCTAATCTTTCCTGTCTTCTCCCAGCGGGTGATGGTCTTGGTGGTAACGCCGATTAGTTTTGCCACGTCTGTAATAGTCATTCTTCCGTTTCCCACGTTACCCTCCTTTTTTCTCTGAATGTCCAAGAATGTCTATGAATTTATTAGTAGCATTTTTTATGCCAAGATTAAAAAATTTAAAAAATAATGCTTTACAAAAGTCTTAACCTCCTATATCATATGAGGTAAGATAAAACCAAAATTTAACTTCCAAAATTTTTAAAACTCTTAAAAAATCTATCCCTGTTTAGAAAAATAGACATTTTAGAAAATTTTGTCTATTTGGGTCATCAAAGATGGAACAGAGGCTGATTCAAAAGCAGATTGCTAGGTTGAGTATGGCTCCGAAGATGGTGGAGTCTATCCGCATCCTGCAAATGCCTATAACTGAACTGAGGGCAATGGTAGAAGAAGAGATACAAAAGAATCCGCTTTTGGAAGAGGCGGATATAAGAATTGATGAAAAAGAAAAAAGGGAAAGCCCAGAGATTGAAGATGAAGAACAAAGGGAATTGCCTTTAGCAAGACCTGTCACGCTTCAGGAAAACCTTTTGAGGCAACTGAGGATATTTGTTACATCGAAAGATGAGGTTATGATTGGTGAGATACTTATCGGGAATATAGATGAGGATGGTTATCTTCAGATTACGCTGGAAGAGGTAGCAAAGGAGTTGGGCTTTGAGCTTTCTAAAGTAGAAGCTGTGCTGTCGCTAATACAAGGTTTTGAGCCAATGGGAGTGGGTGCAAGGGACTTGAAAGAGTGCTTATTGCTCCAATTAAAGTCTAAGGATATGGAGGGTTCTTTGGCCTGGCAGATAGTAGACTCATTTCTGGAGGATTGCGCAAGGAAGCAATATAATAAGATTTCAAAGGCGCTGAAGGTAAGCCTTGAAGAGGTTGAGAAGGCGCATAAAGTGATTTCCCGTCTAGAGCCCAAGCCAGGTAGGGCACATAGCAATCAGGATGAAAACCATTTCATAATCCCTGATATAATCATAAGGCCTACAGGTAGGGAATATGAGATTATGCAAAATGGAGAGGACATCCCAAGATTAAGGATAAATGAATATTACAGAAAACTCTTAAAGGACGACAATACTTCTGAAGAGGTCAGAAACTATATTGCTGAAAAGATAAGTTCAGCGAATTTCATTATTAAATGCATCCGTGAGAGATGGGAGACGATGAGAAAGATTACAAAATTTATAGTGGAGAGGCAGGGAGAGTTTATTGAGAAAGGCAAGGCTTTTCTTAAGCCGGTTAATTTTAAAGATGCGGCAAGGGCTGTGGGAAGGCATGAGTCAACTATCTCAAGGGCAGTTGCAAATAAATATATTCAGACGCCGTGCGGGGTCTTTGAGTTAAAGAGCCTCTTTAGCAGCAGGCTGCCAAATGGTGTTGAAAATGGAGAAGATGGTGTCTCGAGTAAAGCGGTAAAGGCAGAGATTGAGATATTGATAAAAATGGAGGATAGGAAAAAGCCTTTAAGCGACCAGAAGATTCAGGCAGTGCTTGCTGAGAGAGGTATAAAGATTGCGCGAAGGACTGTTGCTAAATATAGAGAGGAGCTTAAAATACTGCCATCGCACCTTCGAAAATCCTTGTGAGTATTAGAACCTACTTAAGTGGGCGTGAATTTTCTTTCAGCCAATTACCTATCCCATCTTCCTTTAATCTACCCTTACTAATATCCAAAACAAACTTATATTTCTTATTTAAAGAAGCAATTATACGATAGCCATTAAGCCGTAAGGTAATATCCATTGCCTCGAAAGCAAGTCGTTTATTTCCATCAATAAATGGATGATTTTGCACCAATGAAAAACAAAAAATTGA
>JBBIOC010000019.1:0-16384 GCA_037443585.1 Candidatus Omnitrophota bacterium | reverse complement strand
GGCGCAGAAAGAATTGCCTTTCTCAAAAGAGGAGATAGTGGTGGGCTTTAGGAATCTTGGAAGTTTTAAAGAAGGATATTCCTGGATTTTGATAGCGATTGCGCAGAAGGAAAAGGTCTATGAAAGGATAAGATTTGCAGAATCAAATGGCTTAAAGGTATCTAAGGTTTCATTGAGCACTGAATTTTTGTTTCTATGGGCAAGGGATTTAGCCAACAGAGAAGCCTCGAATTTAATACTTGATATTGACAAGGAGAATTCTGAATTGTTAATCCTTGACCATGACAGATTGGTCTTTTCAAGGGCTTTTTCTAATGAGGTTTTATTAGAGGAGATAGGACGCTCCCTTGAAGCATATAGAAGAGAAAAACTCGGCAGCTTACCAGAGGGGGGTATAATCACGGGGGCCTTTGAGAATCTCAAAGGTCTTTCAGAGTCTATAGAAGCAAATTTAAATATTAAAACAAGGCTCTTTGATTACGATATTAATCCACAGGTTTTAAATTTTTTAGAGATTGATTTATTGCCACTAGAGATAAAAGAATCTCAAGAAAAAGTTCTTAAAAAGAAGGACATAATTTACTATCTAACCTTTTCTTCTGTAATCCTATTTTTAATCTTCGGCCTAATCGGTCTAAGGCTATTTTATAAGAAGGAGTTTATCCTGGCCTTAGATAAGAAGCTTAAATCAATTGAATCGGAATCCTCAGAGGTTGAGAGGATGATAAAAAAGATAACCATCGCCCAGTCCTATACAAAACAAAAAGGTTCTGCGGTCTTTTGTCTGAGCGAACTCTACAAGATTATTCCAGATAATGTCAGCCTAATCAGAATCAGCTATGATGAGACTAAGATGGTTCTACAGGGTTCTTCCAAGGATATGTCATATATATTAAAATTTATTAATACCTTAGAGAAGTCCTCAGCCTTTTATAAAGCAGAATTAAAATCTGCTACAAAACGTTCATCCAGTGAGGGCGAGTTTACGGATTTTCAGATAATCTGTCTATTGGAGCCTTGAGATATGAATTTGCCACATCTTTCAAAAAGGGAATCAAGGATTCTGAGCTTTACTGGTCTTACTGTTATCCTTGCCTTAAGTTATAATTTTTTATTTGAGCCTTTAATTAAGAAATGGAAGGACCTGAATTCAGCGATAATATCAAAGCAGATTAAACTTGAAAAGAGCCACAGAATCATAGAGGAAAAACCCATAATCCTAAAAAGTTACAATTCCTATTATCCCTTTTTAAAGACAAAGGGTAATAACGAAGAGGAGATGAGGCTTTTTCTGGGCCAGATTGAGGAATTATCAAAGAAGAATAATGTAAGTATAAAGGAGATAAAGCCAGGGCGGATTGAAGATAAGAAACTTTACAAAGAGTTTTCTTGTAATATTGAGATAGAGGCAGAGATTTCTGATATTTCTAAATTTTTATACGAACTTACAAAACCACCCTACCTATTGAAAACAAAGAGGTTTGAACTGAGGGCAAAGGGTGGCAAGGATTCCTTTCTTAAAGGCTCACTTCTTATTACAAAACTCACCCTAATTTGACCTTGCCTTGACAAATGCAAAATCATCAGGTATACTTTGCTATTGCTCTCTACTTGGAGAGTTCACTCTCTAATTGGAGACCATATTCAACCTACGCAGTTGAACAGGGTTGGAAGGCTGTTCATAATGAAAAATATATATTTAATCAAAGATTTGGCCAGAATAAGCGGATTTTCAATTTACACTATAAAGTATTATCTAAAATTGGGACTTATAAAAGAGATTGGTCGGAGCCCAGAAACAGGCTTCAGATATTTTGATGAAACAACGCTTGAAACTTTAAAAAAGATACATAGTTTGAGAAAAGAGCACAGGTCTTTGGCTGAGATTAAAGAAGAGATTACAAGATAATGAGCTATTATAAGGTCTTAAATCTTGAAAGAGAACCTTTTTCCACCAGTCCTGACCCTCAGTTTTTCTATCGTTCGACCTCCCACAATCAGGCAATACAGAGGTTAGAGATTGCAATAAGGTTAAAGAGGGGTCTGAGTCTTATTTTAGGCGACGTTTGAACAGGCAAGACCACACTTGCAAGGGCGCTTTTACAGTTTTTAGCTCAGGAAGATGGTTTTATATCCCATATAATCCTTGACCCCACATACAATTCTGAATTTGAATTCATCTCTTATCTTGCAAAGCTCTTTGATGTCAGGCCTGCCTTCAGGTCAACATTAGATTATAAAGAAGCCATTGAAAAATATCTCTTTAAAAAAGGTGTAGATGAAAAAAGGACTATAATCCTCTTAGTTGATGAGGCGCAAAAACTTAACCCCTCTTCGCTTGAAATCCTCAGGACCCTTCTAAATTATGAGACGAATGAATTTAAGCTGCTGCAGCTTGTTATAATGGGTCAGATGGAGCTCTTGCCGCGCTTAAAGAAGATTCGAAATTTTACTGACCGCATTAGTTTAAAATACATAATAAACCCGCTTGATGAAGAGGAGGCAAGGGAATTGATAGAGTTTCGTTTAAAGCAGGCAGGTTATAACAGGACACAGAGTTTGTTTGCAGATGAGGCTGTTAGATTAATCTATACCTATACGCAGGGTTATCCTAGAAAGATTGCTGTAATCTGTCACAATGCACTTGAAGAGCTTGTGATGAGGGGAAAAAGCCTTGTGGATGAAGGATTGATAAAGGAATTAATAGAAAAGGATAGAAAGGTGGATTTGAGCGAAGATTAAATATTTTATGAAAGAGATTACTCCGGAAGAAAAACTTTTGAGACTGATAAAACAGGATAAGAAGGATGGTTCTAAGCCAAAGATGGGACTTCTGGTCAATAGAGGGAGATTTCCATTATTTAAGCTCATATATTTTGGCCTTCTTCCAATTTTAAGCATCATATTTTTGCTCTTTTTATGGGATTTCCTAATTTTGAAAAATAGAATTTCAAAGATTGAGACTTCAGTTTCTGAAGCCCGCTCGACTGAACCGATAGAAGCCCAGCTAACAAAAGAACTCCCAAGTCTGCCAGAGATTGAAGAGTTGGTTCAAAAAAAGAGTATCTTTGCGCCTGTTGCTGATGTCTTTTCTTCAGCCGATAAAGAGATTAGGAAAGAAGGACAAAGCGAAAGTTTAAAACTTTTAGGCATTATCACAGGCATAAAACCTCAAGCCATTATAGAGGACAGCAGTCTTAAAAAGACATACTTTTTATACAAGGGCGATACATTCGGGGAATATAAAGTGCTGCAGATAAAAGAAGGAAAGGTCATTCTGGAACGCAGAGGTGAAGAGATGGAACTGAATATGTAGGAGGCAAAATGAAGATATATATTATGATAATATTAGTCTTTATATGGCTTATTGCACCAGCAGTTTTTGCTGCAGATGAGGGTATATCTTCTGGCCGGATTTCGCTCGATTTAAAAGGTATGGATATAATGGATGTTTTGAAACTCCTTTCCCAGAAGAGCGACTTAAATATTGTAGCAGGAAAGAATGTAAAAGGCACAGTCACAATATACTTAAGGGATGTGGATGTTATGGATGCGCTTGAGATTATCCTGGCTTCAAATGATTTAGCATATGAGAGGGACGGCAATCTCATCAAGGTTATGACGGAACGTGAATATGAACAAATTTATGGAAGGCGATTTAGCGACAGGACAGATATAAAGATTGTAAAACTTGACTATGCGAATGCGCAGGACGTGTCAAAGGCATTGAATCAGATTAAGACAAATGTGGGCAGGATTGTAGTAGATGAGCGCTCAAATACGATTGTATTGATAGATGTCCCTGAGAGTCTTAAAAAGATGCAGGCAATGATTAGAGAGATGGATACTCCTTCTTTCACAGAGGTATTTTCTCTGAACTATGCAAAGGCCGAAGATATAAAACCACATATAGAAGGCGTTATTACCAAAGACTCAGGAAGTTTCAAGGTTGATACAAGGACCAATAAGATAGTAGTCAGGGACACCCCTGAAAAATTAGAATATATAAAGAAGATGGTTGAGGCATTTGATGAGAAACCAAGGCAGGTTTTAATAGAAGGAAAGATAGTTCAGGTAACCTTGAGTGATAAGTATGGACATGGTATAGATTGGTCGTCAATATTTTCCTTTGGGGATGTCCGAGGCGTTGTAGATGTCGACCTTTCAACTGGCTTGACTGGCCTCAACACCTTTACAGTATCAACATTAAAAGGCGGGGATAGTGCAATATTGAGATTTTTGGAGACGTATGGGACGACAGATATCCTCTCCAGCCCGCGTATTACAGTTGCAAATAATCAAGAGGCAAAGATTCTGGTGGGGACAAAAGAGGTCTTTGTGACCTCAACTATTACAACTACACAGGGAGGTACGTATTCGACTGCTGACAATGTTCAATTTGTAGATGTGGGGGTAAATTTAACAGTGACTCCGAGCATAAATAAAGAAGGTTTCATCAATATGAAGATTAAACCAGAGGTGAGCTCTGCGCCTGCTACAGATGCTGTAATTTTAAAAAATCCAGATGGTAGTACAAGGTCACAAATTCCAAAGGTTACAACTTCAGAGGCAGAGACCACTGTTCTGATTAGAGATAGCACAACAATAATGATTGGCGGTCTGATGAAAGATACAGATACAGACCGGATTGACAAGGTTCCGATATTGGGTGATGTGCCTCTGGTTGGAGGCCTATTTAGAAGCAAGGGCGTATCCAAGGAAAAAACAGAGCTTGTAATCTTTATTACCCCTCATATCGTTACAGGTGATGTGCCTACGGAGGAGTTGAATGAATATCTTACATCTACTGGCAAGCTGACTGATGAGATTCAGTAAATTAGTTATTGCAATTTTATTAATTTTTGCTTTAATAGAACCTATTACAATGGTTTTCTGTGAGGAAGGAAAGGTAGTTGGTCAGGTCAGTACTAAAACAGCTGTTTGGTATGCCATTATTAAGGATATAAAGACTGGCAAAACAAAACTTTATATTAAAGGGGATATTATCTATTCTGAAGAGGAGATAACAAGGTGTTTGAGAATCATTGAGATAAAAGAGGGCGCTATGCTTTTAGAGGATTTAGAGACAAAAGAGATTTCAGTATTGACGCCAGGGGAAAAGGTTCCGCTGAAGGATGCTGACAAGGTCTTTGAGAAGACTGTTGAAGCCTCTGTTCTGGAGTATCAATATACTACTGGTGATTTAAGCAGCCATCCCGCCGAAGATTTTACAGTCAAAGACCTGGCAGAGAAGAAGGTGACATTAGGCAAGGCTTATAAGAAGAAGGGGCAGGTTTTGTCAGAAGAAGAAAGGAGTCTCTTTGATGCACCTGTAAAAAAGAATCAAGAAAGATTGAGGGGTGAAGATTTTATGGCAATAAATTTTAATAAGGTGGCAGAGAATGAGTGGGAGGTTGACCGTGCAAGCGCCTCTTCAGCTATTCAGAATGCAGAGAAGGTGCTATTTTCAATTATTCTTTCTACACAGCCAAGATTTAGATTAAAAGAGGGCCCGAGTCTGGATTTTACGAGTGAGCTTGGCAATGCTAATCTGAATCGAGAAGGTTTTGTTATAAAAAATCTGGCAATCGCCCAACTTGGAGCACGGACAGGCATAAGAGAGGGCGATGTAATAAAAAGGGTCAATGGTCAGTCTGTGAATAGTCTCTTAGGGATTTACAGGGCATATCAGTCTGTAAAACAAAATCCAGAGGCGAGATTGGTAAAGGTCGAGATTATGCGAAATAGAAGACCTGTTATCTTAACTTATAGGATACGATAGGGAGGAGTTATGGATTATCTATTGACCGAAGAACAGATTATGATTCGTGACTTGGCAAGGCGGATTGCACAGGAAAAGATAAAGCCTGTGGCTGCGGAATACGATGAAAGAGAGGAATTTCCCTGGGATATTATAAAGATTCTATCAGATAGCGACCTTTTTGGAATCTATATCCCTGAAGAATTTGGCGGAACAGGAGGAGGCGTAATGGAACTTGTGCTGGCAACAGAGGAGCTCTCCCGCGCCTGTGGAGGGATTTCACTTTCCTTTGCAGCTACTGCACTTGGAACATACCCTATACTTTTATATGGAAAAGATGAACAGAAGAAAAAATACCTTCCTGATATAGCTGCTGGGAAAAAATTGGCTGCATTTGCATTGACTGAAGCAGGCGCTGGCAGCGATGCCTCTGCGATTTCAACTACAGCAAAGAAGGAGGATGGCTATTATATTTTAAACGGCACAAAGCAGTGGATAACAAATGGCGGAGAAGCAGAGGTATATACAGTGATTGCAATGACAGATAAGTCAAAAGGGCCTCGCGGCGCAAGCGCATTTATCTTAGAAAAGGGGATGAAAGGTTTTGACTTTGGCAAAAGAGAAAAGAAGATGGGCATCAGGGCATCAGCTACGAGGGAGCTTATATTTAATGATTGTAAGGTCCCTGCGGAGAATCTATTGGGGAAGGAAGGTATGGGATTTATAGTTGCAATGAAGACCTTTGACCAGTCAAGGCCAGGGGTGGCTGCGCAGGCATTGGGCATAGCACAGGGAGCGTTGGATTTGACAATTGAATATGCAAAACAGAGACAGCAGTTTGGAAAGAGTATCTCCTCCTTTCAGGGGATTCAATTTATGCTCGCAGATATAGCAACTGAGATTGAGGCTGCGAGGGCATTGGTCTATTCAGTAGCAAGGATGATTGATAAAGGCGAAACAAAGGTGGCAAAGGAGTCAGCTATGGCAAAGGTCTTCGCCTCTGATGTAGCTATGAAGGTAACCACAGATTGTGTTCAAATCTTTGGCGGCTATGGTTATATGAGGGATTACCCTATTGAAAAATATATGAGGGATGCCAAGATAACGCAGATTTACGAAGGCACAAATCAGATACAGAGAAATATTATAGCATTGAGCTTGATTAAGGAGAGCGCAGCAAGATAAACTATGAAAATAATCGTTTGTATCAAGCAGGTCCCAGAGACAACAGAGGTCAAAATAGACCCTGTTACGAATACGCTTATAAGGGCAGGGGTAAAGAGTATTATCAATCCATTTGATATGTATGCAATAGAAGAAGGTGTGCGCATAAAAGAGAGACTCGGTGGTAGTGTTACAGTCATTTCTATGGGCCCGCCGCAAGCAGAAGAGGCCTTGAGAGAGGCAGTCTCTTTAGGCGCTGATGACGCTGTCCTTATCTCAGATAGGGCATTTGCAGGGAGTGATACCTGGGCAACTAGCTATACACTTTCAAAGGCAATACAAAAGTTCGGTGATTATGATTTGATAATTTGTGGAAAACAGGCTAGTGATGGAGATACTGCACAGGTTGGCCCTGGTATTTCTGCACATTTAGATATACCTCAGGTTACGTATGTAAAGAAGATAGAAGATATAAATTTTCATAGACCACAGACATCAGACCACAGACCAGAGACTATAGACGAGAGACTAAAGCAAGGATATATAAGAGTAGAAAGAATGACAGAGGAAGGCTATGAGGTTATTGAGTCACCGTTACCTTGTTTGATTACAGTTGTTAAGGAGATAAACATTCCGAGACTACCTTCTTTGAAAGGCAAGATGCGGGCAAATAAGATAGAGATTAAAAAATGGACTGCTAAGGACCTGGAGGCTGAGCAGGCTAAGGTAGGTCTTGAAGGTTCGCCTACAAAGGTAATCAAGGTATTTACGCCACCGCCACGAAAAGGCGGACAGATTCTGACAGGGGAAGCAAAGGAGGTTTCAGCGAAGTTGGTGGAGTTATTAAAAAATGAGGTGATTTAGTAAGAATATGTCTATACAAGTAATCTTAGACAAATGCACTGGCTGTAAATTGTGCGTAAAGGTCTGTCCCTTTGGCGCAATTACTGTTGTTAACAAAAAGGCAGTGATTGAGCTTGAGAAGTGTAATCTCTGCGGCGCCTGTGTTGATGCCTGTAAATTTGAGGCGATATTAATTTCTAAGCCTTCAGCTGTCAGCCCTCAGCTTTCAGCTGAATTGGAAAAATATCGCGACGTCTGGGTATTCTGTGAACAAAAAAAAGGGGCTGTTCAGAGCGTTGCCTTCGAACTCTTAGGTGAAGGCAGAAGGCTTGCAGATATCTTAGGCGTAAAATTGTGCGGGGTTTTATTAGGGGAAGGCGTGGCTCAGGAGGCGCAGAAGGCAATCTGGCGAGGCGCAGATAAGGTCTATGTTGTTGATTCCCCTAAATTAAAACACTACCTGGATGAACCTTACACTGAAGTTTTGAAAAAACTTATACAGGAATATAAGCCCGAGGTTGTTTTATGTGGAGCTACTTCTATCGGCCGTTCTTTAATATCCAGAGTTGCAGTCTGTCTTCGAGCAGGTCTGACTGCAGACTGTACAGGATTGGACATAGATAGAGAGAATCGACTTCTATTGCAGACAAGGCCTGCTTTTGGCGGAAATATTATGGCAACTATAATTTGCCCGAATCACAGGCCACAGATGGCAACTGTTAGACATAAGGTAATGAAAAGCTCTGAAGAGAATAGACTTCGCAAAGGAGAGATTATAAATAAGAGCTACGATGGGCCCCTTTATAATTCGAGGACTAGAATTTTAGATATAATAGAAGAGATAGAAGAGACTGTGAACCTTGCAGAGGCAGATATAATTGTTTCTGGCGGCAGAGGAATGGGCGGTCCAGAGAACTTTAAGATAATCTTTGAACTTGCAAAGGTATTAAAGGCAGCAGTGGGTGCATCCCGTTGTGCAGTTGATAGTGGCTGGATGCCTTATTCACATCAGGTTGGACAGACTGGCAAGACTGTTTGTCCTAAGATATATATTGCCTGTGGAATATCATGTCAGATTCAGCACCTCGTTGGTATGCAGTCTTCAAAGATTATAGTTGCAATAAATAAAGACCCGAGTGCCCCTATCTTTAATGTTGCTACTTATGGCATTGTTGGGGACCTCTTTGAAGTAGTTCCAGAATTGACAAAGGCCTTTAAAGAGGCTCTGGGCAGATAAGTTTTAAAAAAAGTTTACATTTTTGACAGTGACAGAAATGTAAACTTTTTCAAAAATATGAGGAGAGGGTTATGCATTTCAAACGATTAGAATTGTTCGGCTTTAAATCCTTTGCTGAGCGGACAAAGTTAGAATTCCAGCCAGGTGTTACTGCAATAGTTGGTCCAAATGGTTGCGGGAAGTCCAATTGTTCAGATGCCATAAAATGGGTCCTTGGTGAGCAGTCAGTAAAGGCGCTCCGCGGCTCAAAGATGGAGGACGTTATATTTAATGGGACAGATTCCAAAGAGCCAATAAATTATGCAGAGGTCTCCCTCACACTGTCTAATGAATTAAAGGTCTTGCCAATCGAATATGATGAAGTAACTATCACCCGCAGACTCTATCGTTCAGGAGAGAGTGAATATCTATTGAATAAGACACCTGTGCGGCTAAAGGATATATCAGAGCTTATAATGGGAACAGGGATTGGCCAGAGCGCATATTCACTTATTGAGCAGGGCAAGATAGACCAGATATTGAGTTCAAAACCAGAGGAGCGCAGAGAGGTCTTTGAGGAGGCGAGCGGCATAACAAAATATAAGACCAAAAAGAAAGAGGCGCTGAGGAAGTTAGAAGAGACTGAGAATAATCTCTTGCGTATAAATGATATCATAGCAGAGGTAAAGAGGCAGATAAATTCTATAGAAAGGCAGGCCAACAAGGCAAAGAGATACAAAGAGGAATATGAGAAGCTAAAAAGTTTAGAGATAAGACTGGGCAGAATTGAATTCGACCAGCTGAATAAAGAACTGCATATCCTTGAAAGAGAGATAGAAGGGCTTAAGTCAGGAGAAGAGACCCGCTGCCAAGAGATTAAAAGTTTAAAAGAAGACATAGAAAACCTGAAGGCCTCTCATAATGAGCAGGATTTAAAAAAGCTTAACTTAAGAGGAAAGGTCACAGAGATAGAATCTGAGATTTTCAAAATACATAGTAAGCTTAATCTGAATAAAGAGAGGGCGGAGGAATTGAATAAAAGGAAAGAGGCCTTGCTAAATGAACTCTCCCAGACAAAGGAAAGGCTCGCCCTCCAGGAGCCAGAATTAAAAGTTACAAGGGAAAACTTAGATTCTATTGATAAAGATAGCAGTTCTATCTCTTCTATATTAGAAGAAAAAGAGCGCTCCCTGATAGATACCACTAAAGAGATTCAGGAGAACGAAGAGATTATTTCTAAAAATAAGCTTTCACTTATAGATATAGCTGGGAGAGAGGCAAAATATAAGACCAAGTTAGCAAAACTCTCTGCTACCCTGTCAACCTCAACAGCAAGGGCGCATCGGTTAACAATTGAAAAACAAAATGTATTAAAGGAAAAAGCAGATATAGAGGCAAGGCTCAGGGAATCAGAAAAAGGTCTTCAAATAATTAGTGATAGTCTAAATGAGATAAGAACAAATTATGAAAATAAATTACAGCACAATAATGACTTAAAATTCAAACTTGAAGAGCTGGAGAAAACGCTTCAAGATTTGCAGATTCTAAAGGCTCAGAGCTCTTCAAAATTAGACCTCCTTAAAGAGGCCAGGGCTAGATATGAAGGTTTTTCATCAGGGGTAAGGGCCTTATTGGGCTCTGCTGAAATTGAGAGAGCAAGGTTTGGGCTCCACGATGTCTTTGCAAATCTGATAGAGGTCAAATCAGGGTATGAAGAGTGCATTGAAACAGCTCTAGAGGAATTCATCGAATCAATCATTGTAGATTCTAAAGAATCTATCAGCGAAGCGATTAGATTTTTAAAAGAAAATAATGCAGGGAAGGCTCAATTTATAGACCTCAGCAGTTTTAGAAATCTCATAATTGAAAATATTGAAATCCCAGACGGTCCTAATATAATTGGTAAGGCAGTCGATTTCGTAAAGACAGACACGAAATATCAAGGCCTGCTCAATTTCCTTTTAAAAGATACCTATATTGTTGAAGATATTGAGGGAACTATTAATCCTGATTTGAAATTTGTCACCCTCACAGGAGAATTGATAAAAGGCGCTATAATTAGAGGCGGCAGCAGTCCTAAGAAGGATTGGGAGATTTTAAATAGGGATATAAAGATCAGGGAATTGACAGGCAGCCTGGAGGAGATAAATTTAAGACTTGAAGAATTTCAAAAAGAAAAATCATTGGCGGAAGAAAAACTCTCCTCGGTTTCAAAAGATTTGGAACTTATAAGTACTGCCTTGAATGAAAAGGAGACCTTGCTTGCAAACAAAAAAATAGAATCTTCAAACCTTGGAGAGCAATTTAAAAAAATAGAAGAGGAAGAGGTTTTGGTCAAGTCGGAGCTTGATGAGATAGATTCTGAGATAGAAATCTTAAAGAACGATGAGCAAGAGACATTTAAGAAACTCGAAGAATTGACACGGGAGAACAGTTTAGCTGAAAGCACTATAAAAAGGAGCGAAGGGCTTATATTAGAGAATAACAAAAAGAAAGAGGCCTTACTCATAGAGATTGCAGAATTGAAGACCCGACATAAAACAATCCTGGAGCAAAAGTCATCTCTAATTAATACAATCCAGATACTTGAGAATTCATATAATGATAGCGTAAGTCTCTTCAAATCAAGGGGCCTTGAAATAGAGTCTATATCATTAAAGATGACAGAGATTGAAAAGGAGAATCAATTATGCGAGAAAGAATCTAAAACCCTTGCAGAAGGAAAAGATAGCTATCTCCTTGAACTAAAGAATATTGAAGAAGGCTTGAGCGCCCTCTCAAATACTATTGCTTCAAAGAATAGAACACTTTTAGAATTTGAGACCGAACAGAATAATGCAAGTCAGACATTACATTCTAAAGAGTTGAGGAAGAATGAGGTGCATTTTAGCATTGAAGCTCTTACGCAGCGCTTAATAGATATATATAAGGTGGATATTACTCAAGAAGAAGTTCAACCTGATGGACTTCAGTTTGATAGGGATAAGCTCAAAGAAGAGATAGCTGCACAGAAGCAAAAGATAGATTCAATGGGGACGGTAAACCTTGTTGCTATAGAAGAGCAAAAGGAGCTTGAAGAGCGTTTTAATTTTCTGACAAATCAGAGGGAAGACCTGCTGAGAGCAAAAGAGTCCTTGCTTAAAGCCATCTCAAAGATAAACAAAACTACTCGCAAGCTTTTCATTGAGACCTTTGAAAAGATCAGGCAGGAATTTAAGGATTATTTTAGACTGCTCTTTGGAGGGGGTCAGGGGGAGTTGATTCTAATGGATGAGTCAGATGTACTTGAATGCGGCATAGAGATTGTTGCACAGCCGCCTGGGAAGAGACTTCAAAATATCTCTCTTCTTTCAGGTGGGGAAAGGTCTTTGACAGCCATTGCCCTTCTATTTGCCATCTTTAAAGCCAAGCCGAGTCCATTCTGTGTCCTCGATGAGATAGATGCAGCGCTGGATGAGGCAAATGTTGATAGATTTGCACATGTCCTTGAAGACTTTGTCCGACATTCCCAGTTTATAATAATTACACACAACAAAAAGACTATCAGTATGGCAGATGTGATGTATGGGATTACTATGGAGGAGTCAGGGGTGTCGAAGGTGGTGTCAGTGAAGTTTGCGGAAAAATAGCCGATAAATTCTATCTGTTCGTTAAGTTCGTTATTTTTGTTGTGTTCGTTAATTTCGTTCTAACGAACCAAACGAACTCAACGAACCTAACGAACTAAACGAACTACAGTTTTTCAATTATCCAAAACGATACACACCCGTCCTATCCTTCCCTGTCCGCTTTGCTTCGAAAAGCGCCTTATCTGCCTTTAATATGAGCTCTTCCTTTGTTTGAGCATCTTCAGGGTAGGCAGCTATGCCTATACTTATAGTCATAGGTTTTGGAAAGGGATTATGTTCTACAGTTTGCCGAAGCCTTTCGGCAAGTATAAACGCCTCTTCCTTTTTTGTCTCTGGCAGGATTATGCTGAATTCTTCCCCGCCATATCTAGCAACAATATCTATCCTCCTCGAGACATCTTTTAAAATTTTTGAGACTTGTTTTAATATACTGTCGCCTGCCTGATGACCAAAGGAATCATTAAAGAGCTTAAAATCGTCTATATCTATCATAAGCAGACTCAAAGGCCTTTTTATATTCTCCATCTTTTTTATCTCTTCACCTAATAGATATTGAAAGTATCCATGGTTCCAGAGGCCTGTAAGGGAATCGGAATTGGATAAGACTACAGTCTGTTCGTAGAGCTGCGAGTTTTCAATCGCAAGCCCTGCCTGGTTGGCAAACATTGTAAGCATCCTTATATCATCCTTAGTTATTGGTTCTTTTGTAAATCGGTTGTCAGCCAATATTACACCTATGACCTTATCCTTTGCCTTTAAAGGGACTGTGACAAAATCCTCTAATTCTAAGAGCTCAGAGATTTGGTCTTTGGTTTTATTCCTTGCTGCCTTTGTTGTTATTTCAAAGGGAAGGCCGTCTAAAACAGTTAAGGCAAGTATCCCTGCATCTTCTTTGAGCGGGATTTTAATTGACTTTACTGTCTTGTTGAGTCTGAACTTTCCTTCCTTCTCAAATTGTATAAATTGATTATATGCATTTATCAAATCTTCGAGTGTCATCTTCTTATCTTCTATATATCGCCATATCTTGTTTGCCTCTTCGCCTGTATCAGGGCCTATGCCAATCTTCCCTTCGAGCCTATTCTCCTTTTCATTCACTAAAAATAACATTGCCCTGTTGAAGCCCATGCCTACATGGGAAGTTACAGCAGTTAGGATTATATAGAGCACCTCGTCTAACTTCAAGGTAGTGCGCATCGCATTGCTAATTTCGTATAGCATCCCTAACTCTGCCTTAGTCTTTTCAAGGTCTGGTTTATAATCTATATTGCTTTCCATATGGGAAATATCTTATAATATCTCCTGTACATTGTCAATTATAATGAAATTTGCGATTTCTATTATATTAATCTTTATTCTGACCATAATTATCTATTCAAACACCTTCAGTGTCCCTTTCCAATTTGATGACTTGGCGCATATCATAGATAACTATAAGATTCACACCCTGAACATCAAAGAGATATTTCAATATTCAAAGAGTAGATTTTTGCTACATCTTTCATTTGGATTAAATTATTATTTTAATGACGGCAGGGTCTTTGGTTTTCATTTAGTTAATTTGGCTATCCATATCCTGAATTCTATACTGGTCTTCCTACTGGCCCTTAAGACGTTCAATACTATTCCTTCGGTAATGGATGCACGAATTTTATCTGCTTTCTTTGCATCGCTGATATTTGCAATACACCCTATACAGACAGAATCAGTTACATACATCTATCAGAGGGGGGAGTCATTGGCAGGGCTTTTTTATTTTCTTGCCTTATTTCTTTATATCAAAAGCAGAACTAATAGTAGATACCCCTTAAGGGGTATCTACTATTATGGCTGTTTATCATCTATGTTTTTTTGCATCTTTACAAAACCCATTGCTGTGACATTGCCAGTGGCTATACTTTTCTATGAGCTCTACTTTATCAGCCCGACCTTAAAAGCTCTAAAGAAAAATGCAAGATTCATTCTGCCTGTGCTTGCTTTTATCATCCTACCCTTTTTATTAGCTCGATTCGACATACTAGAGAGTAAGAATGTGGGCATCAGGTTTGAACCTGAATATTTGTCTTACTACTATACAAAATTGCGTGTATTGGTAACTGCCCTGCGCCTCTTGATATTACCTATAAATCAAAACCTTGAACACTACTTTCCTTTGAGTAGCTCTTTATTTAATCCAATCACTACATTTTTTAGTCTGATTTTTATAGCAGCCATTTTTTTTATTATTTTTTATACCTTTAGACGCTTTCCAATACTCTCATTTGGCATAATCTGGTTCTTTTTACTGCTGTCTGTGACAACATTGTTGTATCTGGATGACCTTTTCTTTGAGCACTATCTCTATTTGCCCATCTTTGGATATGCATTGATGCTTCCAGCAGTCTCTTTTTATTTTTTTAAAAGAATGAACTTAAAGAAGAGTTGCTGGATATTCACACTGGCCTTAATTATATTATTTTATTCTATCTCCACATATAAGAGGAATGAGGTATGGAAGACAGAACTTTCTCTCTGGGAGGATACAGTAAAAAAGTCTCCAGATAAGGCAAGGCCTAATTATATTTTAGCCGTCTATTATTTTAAGAAAGGAAGGCTTGAGGAGGCGTTTGCATTTTATAAAAAGGCATTGAGGCTCAATCCCAGATATGCTGAGGCCTATTATCGTTTAGGGGAATATTATTTTAGTTTAGGCGATATAGAAAAATCTATTATAAATTACAAAAAGGCGATAGAAATCAATCCAGAATTTTTTGAAGCATATTTAAACCTTGGTTCTGTCTATCTTTATGCAAAGCAATATAAGGATGCTAGAATGTGTTTTAATAATGCCTTAAAGTTAACAGATGTGCCTGAATATAGAAAGAAGATAGAAGAGATTAATCAATTTCTCTTGACACCGGTTTATTAATTGATATAATAGGTTAATCTTCGGGAGAGGGTGGAATTCCCCACCGGCGGTAAACCCCGCCCTTTGGACATACTTGTCTCGCACAGAAAAATGGAAACTGACTACTGACAATAAATAAACACTAAATCTTCAACCTTTATTTTCAAAGCGAGCGGCTTCAGTCCAAAGGGCGGGGTAAAACCCGCGAGCCTTGCAATAGCGGGGCAGATCTGGTGAAATTCCAGAGTCGATTGTGAAAGGCTAGATGGGAGAAGATTGAACCGCAAAATCGCAAAAGTTATTCACGAAATAGTAACGATTCCGCAAAAACGCAAAAGTCCCGAAGATAAGCTTCGGGACTTTTTTTAGGTGAAATATGAGATTCAATATGATTTCAGAAGTCATCAAAGATATAAAAAAGGGAAGGATGGTCATTGTCATTGATGATGAGGACCGCGAGAATGAAGGTGACCTTGTGATGGCTGCTTCTTTTGTGACTGCCAAGGAAATAAATTTTATGGCAAAGCATGGAAGGGGTCTTGTCTGTATGCCTATGGAGGGGAAAAGGCTTGATGAATTAGGGCTCTACCCAATGGTAGAGAATACTGAAGACCCATTTCAGACAGCCTGGGCTATTTCTATAGATGCAAAGAAAGGCATTTCAACTGGAATTTCAGCGCACGACAGGGCAGTTACAATAAAGACCCTTATAGACCCTAAGACCAGACCGGAGGATTTAGTAAGGCCTGGTCATATATTTCCACTCAGAGCAAGGGAGGGCGGTGTTCTCACCCGAGCGGGGCATACTGAAGCCTGTGTAGATCTGGCAAGGCTCGCAGGATTATATCCTGCTGGGGTCATATGTGAGATAATGAATGACGACG
>JBBIOC010000018.1:0-16414 GCA_037443585.1 Candidatus Omnitrophota bacterium | reverse complement strand
ATCATCAGATAATATGCTTTACCAGGAAAGAGAAAACTATTAAATATATCTGCGAGGTTGGCTATAAAAAATATGCTTCCTATAAAATAAAAAGTTATCAAGATTGATTTTTTCTTCAAATTTAAAAATGTGTATACAAAATGATATATATAAATGGGGATAAGTGTAACACCTATATGAGCTAATCGATACCAAAGAAAGGCGGTTGCCTCATCCGATGTTGATGCCATCTTGTAACAACCAAAGCCCCATATGGCAACTGTAGTAGTAAAAATTATCCAGATTTTGTGCAGTAGAGCTTTTTTCGGTTGTAAAAAGACAAAGATACCTACTGATAAACTCGTAATTCCTGTTAGTAAGCCTGATAAGGCAAAAAGATTCATTGTTTTACCTAATCCTGATCTTGCTTTTGGTAGAAGGCCTTTTCTCTTGTATGTACTCTTGCCTCTATGTGTGGCTTAAGAAATTCATCTGAGACTATGCCTGTGCATATGCCAATCTCTCCAGCCAGAAGCGTTGCTGCTACTATCTCTGCAAATTTCTTTGACTTTCCCTGACCATAGCAGCCTATCATTTCTAAACACTCACGCTGTGTACCCAGTGCTGTGCCGCCACCAACAGTGCCGACAAGAATGTTCGGCAGTTTAATGGCAGTATATAAATCGCCTTCTTCTGTCATCTCAAACATAGTTATCCCTACACTGGCATTTGTTATATGTGCAACATCCTGACCGCAGGCAATAAAAACAGCGGCTAAGCCATTTGCAAAATGTGCATTGGCGCCTCCTATAGTATTGGCTTGAAAGCAACCCAAAGCCCATGTATGCCATGCACTATGGATTGCTTCTGGCGAAGAGTTTAAATGTCTATTAACGATCTTTCTTGGTAAAATTGCTTCCACTAAAACCTCTTTCCCGTAACCGATTAAAATATTGACTCCGGATGCTTTTTTCTCTGATGACAAATTTGAGCGTAAAAAATATCTTTCTACCTCTACCCGTTGTGAAATAAACTTACAGATCTCATCTGTTGCAATGGCTATCATGTTGGCTCCCATTGCATCTTCGGTATAATAAGAAAATCTAATAGCAACCCTTCGGCCTATTATATAGGGAGTGATTGCCAGAAGCTTTCCGTGCCCTGTTACCTCTTTAACTTTTTCACTTAAGAGTGAAAAATTATCCTGTAGCCATTTAATAAATTTCTCTGCTTCCTCTAAGTTCTTTAACAAGAATACCGGGTCAATATGATTCTCATCCTTATGGATAGATGTTCTTGCGCCACCTGCTTTAGTTATAGCAATCGCCCCGCGCTGATAAGTTGAAAGTACAGCTCCTTCGGTGGTAGCAAAAGGCACATAAAAAGTTCCATTTGCAAATCTGCCGTTTATCTTTAAGGGGCCTAAGACACCTAAAGGAACTTGAGCTACGCCTATAAAATTCTCTATGTTTCCTCTAACTTCCTCGGGTTTTATTGAATAATAGGGTATATGAGAAAACTCAGTATTAGTCTGCCTGCTTACCCAATCTCTGCGCTCTTTTACGAAATCCTCATCGTAGTTTCTTCTTGAATCGTGAGGTATTCTCTCTATCTTAACAAGCTCCTGTTTATCCATAGCTATCCCTCCCATTAATCTTAAAATATAATTTTTTTCTTTTTCAGTTTATATCTGAACTTATTTATATCTCTTAATAACAATACAGGCATTATTGCTACCAAATCCGAATGAATTAGATAAAACAACATTGAGTTTCTTCTCCTGAGGTTGGTTTGGCACATAGTTAAGGTCCCATTCAGGGTCTTTAGTTTTATAATTTATGGTTGGTGGCATTACATTATTCTGGGTGGCCATAACACAGGCAACTGCTTCCACAGCACCAGCTCCACCAATTAAATGCCCTATCATAGATTTTGTGGAACTAATGCCTAATCTGTAAGCATAGGATTTGAATACCTCTTTTATTGCCTGTGTCTCCACTTTATCATTGGCTTGCGTTGATGTGCCGTGGGCATTTATGTAGTCTACCTGCTCAGGATTAACCTTGGCAGTTGAAAGTGCTAATTTCATAGCTCTTACCTCATCCCTTCCATCGGGGGTTGGTATTACCATATGATACGCTCCGCTTGTAGAGCCATAGCCAATTAGCTCTGCATATATGTAGGCATTTCTATTTTTAGCGTGATTGAGTTCTTCCAAAATTAATATTGCTGAGCCTTCCCCCATTACAAAGCCATCTCTCTCTTTATCAAATGGCCGTGACGCCTCCTTTAGTGAATCATTTCTTTTTGACATAACCCTTAACGCGTCAAAAGCAGCAAAAGTAAGCGGTATAATAGTAGCATCTGTCCCGCCAGCAAACATATTTGCTTATCAAGGTGAGAAACCCTAGAAAGAGAGCTAGCAAACTTGTAATCAAAGGAGGTATTGAATAGGGATTCATGGTTTTTTGCCCCAGCCAGCCTGAAGACAAAAAGATATCAATTTGGCCATCAACTGCTCAGTTATATAAGGACATTTAATGAAATTATCTCCCAAAAACTCCTGCGTATTCCTTGATGAAAATATAGGCTCCTCTTTTTCTAAATAAGGTCTATATGGTTTAATACTTTCTGAAAATAACTCTTCTAAAGAACTCCTTGGTTTTGTATAGAATTCATCGGGGTCGATAATTTTTACTCCAGATATTCTCATGATATGACATATAAGTTGCTTGATATGTCCAATGGTCGGTGGATTTGGATTTATAATGTGAAAGGTTTTACCATAGCAATTTTTTTGGTTATATAAACGTAGAATTACTTCTATGAGATAATCTACAGGAACTAAATTTGAAGTCTTATTTGCTATTGCAGGCACACGCAATGGAATATAAAAAATACCGTCCTTAAAAGATACTCCGGCAGCTTTTGACCTCTTGCCTTCTTTCAGCAAATCTTTTTTAAACATATCTAACAATAAATATAGATTCTTTATCAATCCATAGAAACCAAAAAAATTAGAGGTCCTGCCAGTATTAGAATCTCCGACAACAACTGTTGGACGGTATATAATAGTATTTATGCCATATTTATCTTCATATTCCCTTACAAGCTTTTCAGCCTCAAATTTTGTCTCCTCATAGAAATTGTTAAATCTCTGACCCTTATCAAGTTCAACTTCATAGACTATGCCCTTTCTCTGCCCAGCAACATAAGCAGTGCTCATATAATGAAGGTTTGTTGTCTTTAGCTTCTTTACAAACTCAAGGACATTTCTTGTGCCATCAACATTCTGTCTTTTTAATACCTCTCTATTCCCATCTTCAAAACTTACTGAAGCAGCAAAGTGAAATACATCTCTAACCTCACCTACTATACGAGCCAAATCTTTTTGAGAGATTCCTAGATTCTCTTGGGTAATATCTCCTCTAATTGCTTCAATCTTTTCCTTCAACCTGTTATATTTATCCATAGATAAAAGATTTGAAAAAATTCTATCTATACGTCTATTTATATCTTCGTCCCGCTCTCTAACTAGAAGCTTTAAATTATAGCCACGTTCTAAAAATCTCACAGCAAGACTAGAACCTATAAAACCTGTGGCGCCAGTTATAAAAATATTCTTTGGATGTTTCATACGGCTAATTCTATTCCCCCTCAATCTTTAGATTCTTAAGGCGTTTAATTATGTAATTGAGCATATCCCGAACAGTCTTTACATCAAGAAGGTCTTTCTCAGGCACTTCAATATCAAATTTATCTTCTATTTCAAACATTACTTCAATCGCATCAAAAGAATCCATGCCTAAATCATCGCCTAATTTAGAATCGAGGCAAATCTTATCCTTTTTAATATCCAATCTCTTAGATAAAACCTCCTTTATGTCTTCCTCTATTTGTTTTAAGTTAATTTCACTCATATATAACCTTAATAAGTTAGTCTCTATATTTTTCAATCACAATTGAAGCATTGTTACTTCCAAAGCCAAATGAATTAGATAATGCAATATCGACCTTTGCTGCCCTTGTATCATTAGGAACATAGTCGAGGTCACAATCCGGATCAGGATATTTATAATTTATTGTTGGAGGAATTAAACTATGCTCTATTACAAGCGCACAAACAATCGCTTCTATAGCTCCGGCTGCTCCGATAGTATGGCCTATCATAGATTTAGTAGAAGAAATCGGAATTTTATAGGCATATTCACCAAATAATTCTTTTATAGCCTGGGTTTCTGCTTTATCGTTGGCCTGGGTAGAGGTTCCGTGCGCATTGATGTAGTCTACTTCTTTCAGCCTGATATTGGCCTCTTTTAAAACCAATTCCATAACCTTCGCAGCATCACTCCCTCCTGTTAGTGGCATTACCATATGATAGGCGCCAGAATTACTGCTATAACCAACTATTTCAGAATAGATATGTGCATTTCTTTTTAAGGCATGTTCTAACTCTTCCAATACCACTACACCTGCGCCCTCTCCCATTACAAAACCATCTCTTTGTTTATCAAAAGGACGACTAGCTTCTTGGGGTAAATCATTTAATTTAGATAATACCCTTAGTGCGTTAAACGCAGAAAATGTATACGGAGTAATGGGAGCTTCTGCGCCACCTGCAAGCATAATATCAACTCTGTCTAATCTTATCATATCATAGGCCCATCCAATACCATGTGTGCCAGAAGAACAAGCGGTAGAGATGGCAATGTTCGGACCTGTTAAGCCAAACAAAATTGATGCATGACCAGAAATGGCATTAGGGGCAACCTTAGGAACACCCAAAGGTTCTGCTTTTTTGAAACCTCTTTCATACATTGTAGCAATTTGTTCTTCATGAAAGAGTATCCCGCCTAAACCCGAACCAATAGAGACACCTATTCTTTGTTTATCCTCGACATCTAAATTAATTTTACTGTCTTCTATTGCAAGTTTAGAACCTATTAAACCCAATATAGCAAAACGGTCAAGCTTAGGAATGAGAGAAGTGGGTAAGTATTTGAAAGGATCTATATTTACTATAGCAGCAATCTTTGAACTTAGTTTAGAGGTATCAAAAGAGGTAATCAAATATACTGCTGATTTTCCTAGAATATTTGCCTGCCAAAACTCTTCTTTTCCTATTCCATTAGGTGCTGCTACACCAAGCCCTGTTATAACTACTCTTCTTTCCTCCGTCCTGCTTTGCCTCGCTCTGTTTAATAGATGCACAAAACCCAATTATCTTCTCTTTTTCTTCTTACTCACTTCCTGTTCTTTAATCCATTCTTCCAGACGGTCTTTTTTAAAACGCCATTCCCTGTCAAACTTGTAAGCAGGGATCTTGCCTCTTTGAGCAAAGTGATATAATTTTTGCCTTGTGAGCTTTAAATATTCTGATACTTCACTGATTGTCATAAATTCACTGGCCACTTCCTCCTCCATTCGTGGTTTGCTTTATTTACCCTATTTATAAATATTATTATTTATTGCAGTAAGTGGTAATAAGTATATATTATTAATGGTGGTTAGTCAAGAGGACTGGATTAGTATGTGATGGCTTTGGAACTTAGGACAGAAGGGGAAAGTTAAAATTTATTTCTTCAACTGGTCAGTTAATATAATCGCCTCTGCAATCTCCCTCATTGACTTTCTGGAATCCATGCTATATTTCTGTATCTTTCTAAAGGCGTCTTGCTCTGAAAGGCCTTCCTCCCTCATCAGAATCCCCTTTGCCCGCTCAACTGCCTTCCGCGTCAAAAGCTCTTCCTGAACGACCTTTGTGCGCACCAATAGCTCTGTATTCTCAATAGCAATAGCCGCCTGATTTGCAACTGTTGTTATGACATTAATCTCTGTAGGGGTGAACTTATGAGGTGTATTGGTGTAACAATTTAATACACCAATGGGCTTGCCTTTTACTGAAAGCGGGACACAGAGTAAAGATGCAAGGGCCTCCCTCTTTGCAATATCCTTATACTTATACTCAGGTTCATCCAAAACATTGTACACTGCTATCGGCCTATTCTCTTTTAAGACCTTTCCTGCTATCCCTTCTCCTACTTTAAGCGGCAGCTTCTTATTATATTCCTCACTAATGCTCTGAGTTGCGCGAATTACGAGCATCTCTTCTTTTTCATCTAAAAGCATTATAGAACAGATTCTGGAATTCATCACCTCTGCTGCGACTGTAACAATAAGTTTTAAGATGTCCTCTAAATATAGGTCGCTTGAGATGGCCTTTGAAATCTTTGTAAGCGCCTCTATCTGCTGGTCAGCCTCTGTGATTTTCTTTGAAGATTTTTTTATCATAGATAAATTTAATGTTTTATGCTAACTACTCATATTGCAACTACACTAATTCCATACTTATCTGCCAAAGAGAGCATCTCATCCTTATCAATCAGAAGGGTCTTTTCTGCCTCTACTGCCAGACAACTTGCTCCTACCTCCTTCATCAATTCTATTGTCTCTGGCCCTACAACCGGTATATCAAACCGCATATCCTGAGAAGGCTTTGAGACCTTTACGATTACAACGTCCTCTTTTCCAAATTCAGCACCCCGCCTGATAGCAAGGTCAGTCCCCTCTATTGCCTCAACTGCTAAGACTGCCTTCTCCTTTACAACTACTGTCTGACCTATATCAAGTCCAGCTATACTCTTTGCAACCTCCCTGCCAAAATTTATATCCTCCCACTCTTTTTGAATAGGTTCTCTTTTAGTAAGTGTCCCTTTTTTTGGCAGATAGTCTGAAAGAAATGTAGTCGAATCTATCAGTTTTATGCCAAAACTCTCAAGCTTTTTTGCAACTGCTCCTATCAAAGAGTCTGTCTTTCTATCTATAATAGTTTCCAAGAGGGCCTTCATAGCAGGATCAAGTTTTATACCTTTTTCAAATATGAGCTTATGCCTGACCTGCCCTGCCATAACAAGGGTAGTCAATTTCTCTTCTTTGACTATCTCAAAGAGTCTCTTTAACTCCCCAACCCCAACCCAAAAGAGCTTATCTACAAGGCCTTCGAGGTCAGGCGAGGTCTCTTCTTTTATCGCAATCGCAATAATCTGGGCCCCCTTCTTCCTTGCCTCGCGTGCAAAGATCAAAGGAAACCGTCCATTGCCTGCAATAAGACCTATCTTTGTCTCCATACGAAAAACATTGTTCGTTAATCCCGTTTAGTCCGTTAAGCCCGTTTAGCCCGTTTAACGGACATAACGGGCTCAACGGGCATAACGGGCTAAACGAACTTGACATTTTGATATTTTATCTTATCCCCCGACACACACCCCTCTCTGAACTCTCAACAAAGTTGATTAGATGACTCAACTCTTCAGAAACTGAAATCTCCTTCTTTAGTCTCTTTAGTGCATTTGACATAGTCATCCCAGAATTAAATAATATCTTAAATGCCCTCTTTAGATTTAGCAGAACCTCCTGCGAGACCTTTGCCCGCTTTAAGCCGACCAGATTCAGGCCATAGACCCTTGCAGGGTGGCCATCGCAAGTAGAAAATGGCGGGATATCCTGAACTACCTTTGAACAACCACCCACAATAGAAAGCCTCCCAAGCCTGACAAACTGATGGATTGCAGCAAGGCCTCCAACTACTACCCTATCCTCTATAGTAACATAGCCTGCCAGAGTCCCCACATTTGCAATAATATTAGAATCCCCGATCTTACAGTCGTGCGCCACATGGCTATACGCCATAAAAAGATTTTCATTGCCAATCGAAGTAGTGCTTCCCTCTTCTGTCCCTGGATTGATAGTAACGTATTCACGGATAATATTTTTGTTCCCGATAATTAGAAATGATTTCTTTCCTTTATACTTTAAATCCTGCGGTATGGACCCAATAACTGCGCCGCTGAATATCTCGCAATCCTGACCTATAGTTGTGTAGCCCTCTATGACTGCATGAATGCCGACACTCGTCCCCTTCTTTATCTCAACATCTCTCCCCACAAAAGCATAAGGGCCGACTTGAACATCGTCGGCCAGCTTAGCTCCTTCTTCAATGATTGCCGTCTTGTGTATGTGCATTAAATCCTATAGGACTCTAAAAAATTCTTTTGACACCGCAAAATCGCAAAAATCCGCAAAGTCGCAAAATTTTATCGAAGACAATCGCTTTGCGTTTTTGCGGAACTTTTGCGTTTTGGCGGTGTAAATGATTTCTTCAGAAATTTCCTACGCATCTACAAGGGCAAACATAAGATCTGCCTCGCTTACCTCATTTCCATTTACAAGCGCCCTTGTATGGACGAGGCCAGTCTTCTGTCTGAGCTTTATAACCTCTACCTCTATGCGCAACTGGTCCCCTGGGACCACAGTCCTTCTAAACTTCGCATTATCCAAGCTCATAAAATATGCAATCTTGCCTACGTTCTCTTTTTTATTCAACATCAAAACGCCTGCTACCTGCGCCATTGCCTCTATTATCAATACACCGGGCATCACAGGCCTATTAGGAAAGTGCCCTGTAAAGAAAAACTCATTAAAACTTACATTCTTAATGCCCACTGCACGCTTATCCTCTTCAAGCTCTACAATCTTATCAATAAGTAAGAATGGGTAGCGGTGAGGGAGTATCCTTTGAATCGCTGCAGTATCCAGCTCCCTCCCGGTTGTCTCAACATGCACTGCCTTTATCCCGCCTTCCTGCAGCCTCATCCTCTGGTCCTCAATCTTATTCAAGAGTTTCAGATTCAAAGGGTGGCCACTGCGAACTGCTATGATATGTCCTCTGATCGAATACCCTAACAGATATAAATCGCCTATTAAATCCAAAACCTTATGCCTTGCAAACTCGTCTTCGAATCTGAGTCTATTGTCAATCACACCTTTGGGTCCCACCACAACCGTATTCTCATAGTTTGCGCCCTTGCCAAGTCCCTGGTTCTTTAATTCACCTACTTCACTCTGCAGACAAAATGTGCGTGCAGGCGCTATCTCTCTTTCAAATATTAGAGGGTCTAGATTAAATGATATATATTGCGACCTTAGAATGGGGTGGTCGTAGTTGAGTGTATAGGAGATTCGAAAATCATCGCAAGGCAGGACTATTATCATTGCCTCATCTTCTTTAATCCAAATAGGCGTGCGTATCTGAAAGATCTTCTTCGGCGCATTCTGCTCCAAGAAATTTGCCCGCTTTAAAACCTCTAAGAATCCTGTTGCGCTTCCATCCAGGCCCGGAAGTTCTACGCCGTCTAACTCTATCAGGATATTGTCAATACCCAGACTCCACAGCGATGCCATAAGATGCTCAACTGTCTGTACCTCCACCTGGCCATTTCCTATTGAGGTGCGGCGCGGGCTCTTCTTCTGGTCAACTATTTGATATAGATTTGCACTTATTAACTGAGAATCCCCTATATCGGTCCTCAGGAAATTTATTCCACTATTGGACGGAGCGCTCTTGAATCTCAGTCTGACTGTCTGACCAGTATGAAGACCTATGCCCTTTAATTCAATTGAATCTTTTATTGTCCGTTGTAGTTCCATAAAAAATTCTCTAAAAATATTTCTTTCACCGCAAAAACGCTAAATTCCGCAAAAACACAAAATTTGTTATCGAGGATTCTTTTGCGCCTTTGCGGACCTTTTGCGTCTTTGCGGTGTAGAAGATAAAATTTTACCTTCTAGGAACTTTACCTTCTTAAAAAGTTCAGGCAACTTCTGAACATAGGCATTTATACGCTTTGCCTGTAAATGGGGCTTTGCAGGATAACCTGAGACACAGGCGCCCTGTGGAACTGATTTTGTAACCCCTGCCTGTGCAGCAACAACCGCATTGTCGCCTATCTTGATATGACCGATAACGCCCGATTGACCTGCAAGTGTTACATTTTTTCCAATAGTAGTACTTCCTGAAATACCGGTCTGTGCAACTATTATGGAATGTTCACCTATTATAACATTATGCGCTATCTGAACTAGATTGTCTATCTTGGTCCCTTTCTTTATCCAGGTCTTGTCAAACCTTGCTCTATCCACAGTAACATTTGCGCCTATCTCCACATCATCTTCAATTATTACAGTTCCTATCTGTGGTATCCTGTGGTGAACCCCTTTAACTGTTGAGAAGCCAAAGCCATCGCTCCCTATAACAGTCCCGCCGTGTATGATTACACGATTTCCTATAGTGACACGCTCCCTGATTATTACATGTGGATATATTACACAATCCTCTCCAATCTTTGTGTGATGGCCCACATAGACACCCGTATAGAGTATGGTCCTGTCGCCAATCTGTGCATTATCTTCGATTACTACATAAGCCTGTATAGCCACATCCTTTCCTAACCTAACATTTTCACCAATTACAGCAGTCGGATGAATCCCCTTTGGATGCTTTACTTCATTCGGTGCCAGGAGGCTCACCATCTTTGCAAAGGCAAGGGATGGGTTCTCTGTTCTTATTATAGGCTTTGGCGCAGACTTTACCTCTGTAGAGGTTATTATTGCAGAGGCCTTTGTGTGGTTCATCAAAGGAAGATACCTTGAGTTAGCAACAAAGGTGAGGTCTCCTTCCTTTGCCTCTTTTATCCCGCACACACCTGTAATTACTATATTCTCATCTCCGACAACTTCACCTGTGATAATCTCTGCTATCTCTTTTAATGTCTTTTGCATATCAATCCCTCATTTTTTCTTGTATCTTTCATTCAAAACCTTTATTATCTGGTCTGTAAGGTCAAGCGCCTTGTCAGAATAAAGAAGCACCCTGTCATTTAATATTATAGCATAACCTTCCCTTTGGCCATACTCTGCAACCACCTCATTCATCTCTTTTAAGATGTCCCTGACCATTGCATCGCGCTCTTTTCTCAATTCATTCTTTGCCTCCTGGTCAAATTCCTGAAGCTTCTTTATTCTATCATCTATGGCCTCTTGCTTCTTTGGCTTTGCAGATTCACTTAAGAGCTCAAGCTCGTCGCGCATCTTCTTTATCTCATCGACGAGCTTTTCCCGCTCTTTCTGTTTTGCATCGCTCTTTTGTTCAAGGGATTTATCAGAGTCTTTTGTCTTTTGATACTCATCAAATGCCCTTGAGAGGTCTACATAGCCAATCTTGCCTGTAGACTGAGCTAATGATAGAGCTGAAATAGAAAATAAAAATATGACAACTAAAATAACTATTAAAAATCTGCTCAACTAATCCTCCTTATATAGTATGTTAGTTATTTGGCTAAATCCGAAGCACGAAATCCGAAATTCGACCTTCAGACCAAAGACCAGAGACTGTAGACTTTTTATGGTCTTTGTGCTTCGGTCTGTAGTCTGAAGTCTGTAGTCTGTGGTCTGAAATTAATTGTTTCGGATTTCGATATTCGGATTTCGGATTTAAAGTTTTCATATTACCGTATTACTTTTAAAACCCCCTACTCATACTGAAATGAAACCTTCCCTTCTTCTCCTGTCCAGGATCTGTATTAAAGGGATAACCGAAGTCCAGCCTCACAGGTCCAATAGGGGTCTTTATCCTGATGCCTGTACCAACGCCATACTTTAACCCTGAAGAGACAAAATCCCCTACTTCGCTCCAAACATTGCCTGCATCAAAGAAGAGCGCCCCTTTTAGATTCTCAACTATAGGGAATGTGACCTCGATATTTCCTATGAGCATTGAGTTACCGCCTACTGGGTCACCAGAGACATCCTTCGGCCCCACGTCCCTCTCTTTAAAACCCCGAACAGTGTAAGTGCCGCCTGCGAAGAACCTCTCATAGATAGGCACAGCACTTGTATCGCCAAAGCTTTCTACAAAACCTGTTCTGAGTCTCATTTCAAGGACATACTTTTCAAAGTGTGTGGAATAATGGCTTACTGCACCTATCCATTTTGTAAAATCCTTATCACCTATAAATGGGCCACCTGCCAATTCAGTGGAACCAATCAATAATAACCCGGTTGTAGGATTGAACTTATTATCCCTTGTATCCCTTGTGAGCTGAAAGAGTAAACTCGAGATGGTATTCTCACCTTCTTCTGACCTTAAATCAGCAGATGCCCCAGCAGAGATATCTGAGATATCTACAAGTTCCAACCTATACGTCAAATCCCCTCTTAAATACTCATTAAACTCCTTGCCCAATCTCAAATCCCCACCTTGACGTTCCTCGTCATATGCATATCCAGATGTGCCGCTCCTCAAGCGTGTGGTATTATAGAGGTCAAAACCAAAAGAAAGGGGATAGTCAAATATCCAGGGTTCTGTCCAGCTCAATAGATAATCGCGCCGCACAGTGCCTAATTGTGCACGCAATTTCAAATCCTGGCCATCGCCTGTAAAAGTAGGAAAATTAAATAAATCAAAATTGCGCTGTTCTATCTCTGCAAAACCCACGAGTCTATCAATAGAACTGAAACCCCCGCCAAAACTCAGCTCCCCTGTCTTTGCCTCCTTTACCTCAACTACAAGGTCCCTTCTATTAGGATATTGCGTGGGTTCTGTATCAAATGTGAGCTCTTCAAAAAAACCTAAGTTGTAGAGCCTCTCTTTAGAGCGCTTTATCTTTAAGCCATCAAACCTCTCCCCAGGCGCTATCCTCAATTCTCTTCTTATAACAATATCCTTTGTCTTGGTATTGCCTCTGATATTAATCTTGTTGACATAAGCGAGTTCGTTTTCAACAATCGTATATTTTATATCAACCCTCTGGGTCTGGGGATTTAAAATGGTGTCAGGCCTGACTTGGGCAGTGATATAGCCCCTGTCAAAATAAAACTCTTGAATGGATGTCAAGTCCTGATGCAGCGCCTCCTCTGTAAAGGTATCGCCGTTCTTTAATTTCAAAACCTTCCTTACGCTCTCTTCTGGAAATACAGAAACTCCCGAAAGGATGGTCTCGCCTGTTATATATTTATTCCCCTCTTCTATCTTTATAATAAGCTCTATGTGGCGCTTCTTTTTGTCAAAGCTCAACTCAAAACTAGACTTTGCATCCAAAAACCCCGCGCGCCTGTAAAAAGAGACGAGCCTCTCCATATCCTCTTCAACACCTTCTTTTTTATAGATGCCGGAGCGGAAAAATCCTGCAGAGCGGGTCTTTATAATCTTCAGGATGCGCCTGTCGCTAAAGGCAGAGTTTCCCAATACCTGTATCTTTCTTATCTTAGCCCTCGCCCCTTCCTCTATAAAAAAGATTGCCTTTGAGCGGTTCGTTGTCGCGTCTGTTTCAACCTTATAGTCCACTACTCCCCAGGGGTACCCCTTCTTTTCATAAAATTCTACAATTGAATTTGCATCTTCCTTAAGGGTCTTTTCGTCCACAAATTCATTTAGCTTTGACTTTATTATTGGCTTAAGTCTCTCGCTCTTAAAGATTTTATTTCCTTTAAATTCTATTGCCTCAAGCGCAGGACGTTCAAATACAATAAATTCTACGCCAATGCCGTCTTCAAATTCCTTTACCTCAGCCTGAACATCACTGAAAAAACCTAAAAGATAGAGCCTTTTTATGTCCTCATCCAGAATCTTCCTTGAAAATTCCTCATTGATTCGAGTCTTTACCTTTGAAAGGATGGTCGCGCTCGAGACAGTCTTATTGTTTTTAACCTCTACATACTTTACCCTCTTTTTTATAGGGGTTTTAGCCTCCTCCTGTGAAAGACTTACATCAATCAAAATAGCGAAAATGAAGGTAAATATAAATATCCCAGTGAGAAAATATCTATGCATATTTAAACAAATATATCACAATTATTATAGGCTGTCAATTTAGACCTCTAAAAAACTTTCTTTAACGCGGATTTTCGCAGATTACACCCTCGGCTTCGCCGAGAGGCGAGCGCGGATATTCGCAGATAATTCCGATAATAAATTAGCGTAAATCCGCGTGCAATCCGCGTGTATCCGCGTTAAAAATTAGTTTTTCATGGGCCTTATTCTCCCACTCTGGCCAGATTCTCAAACCTCGTATATTCTTTTATAAATGCGAGTCTTATAGTCCCTACAGGCCCATTTCGCTGCTTGGCTATTATAATCTCAGCTATGCCTTTATTCTCCTCTGTTGGATTGTAATACTCCTCTCTTAAAATTAAGCCTACAAGGTCTGCATCCTGCTCAATCGCACCTGATTCCCTCAGGTCAGAGAGCTGCGGCCTGCGGTCCTGCCTCGACTCGACTGCCCTTGAAAGCTGGCTAACAGCTATTACAGGGACATCTAATTCCCTTGCAAGGGCCTTTATGGAACGCGAAATTTCCGAAATCTCCTGCTGACGGTTCTCTGCATTCGCAGGGCCCTTCATAAGCTGAAGATAATCTACAATGACCAATTTTATATTGTGCTGTGGTACGAGCCTCCTTGCCTTTGCCCTCAGTTCTATAACAGAGATACCAGGGGTATCGTCAATAAAGATAGGTGCCTCTGAGAGTTTGCCTGCTGCATTGGTGAGCCTCGGCCAATCTGCCTGAGAGAGAAAACCTGTTCTAACATTATGGGCATTCACCCTTGCATGAGAACAGAGCATCCTCTGGACAAGCTGCTCCCTAGACATCTCCAGGCTAAATATAGCAACAGGGAGTTTTTCCACTACACCTACATGCTCAGCAATACATGTGATGAATGCACTCTTACCCATTGAAGGCCTGCCTGCAAAGACTATCAGGTCAGAGGAATGAAGCCCTGCAGTGATTGTATCAAGATCACTAAAGCCAGTGGGAATCCCTGTTATATGAGCCTTCCTCTGGTATAGGCTATCTATTGTTTCTATACTATCCTTTATTATCTCCTTCAGAGGCAAGAACCCTTGTTCCATCTTACGGCTTGAGATTTCAAATATCATACGCTCTGCCTTATCAAGGACCTCTTCAACATTCCCAGAACCTTCGTAACTTTCAGTGACAATTGAGGTAGCAGTCTGGATGAGATGCCGTAAGATACTCTTCTCCTTGACAATCCTCGCATAGTGACTGATATTTGCAGCAGTAGGCACTACAGTTGTAAGATTTGTCACATATGCTGCGCCGCCTACCTCTTCTAACTGGCCTTGTTTTTTTAATTCATCTATCAATGTCACTATATCGACTGCCTTATTCTCAGCATAGAGATTCGTAATTGCATTATATATCTTTTTATGCGAGTCTTTATAAAAAGAGCTGCTTTCTAAAAGCTCCATAGCATGGGCAATGGCGCTCTCTTCAATAAGCATAGAACCCAAGACAGCCATCTCTGCCTCGATATTCTGAGGAGGCACCTTCTCTATCAAGTTTATATCTACAGGATCCATTTCATTCCCGCACCACCCACACCTTCACCCTCGCCTCTACCTCATGGTGGAGTTTGATGGTCACCTGATATACACCGAGCGCCTTTATTGGTTCTTCCAAGACTATCCTTTCCTTATCGATATTTATACCTTCTAATTCAAATGCCCTGGCTATTATCTCGCTCGTAACGCTTCCGTATAATCTGTCATCCGCTCCTGCCTTTACTGGAATTGTGCAGGAGATATATGAAAGTCTCTCCCCTAATGCCTCCGCTTCTTTTCTCTCCTTTTCAAGCTTCATTGTCTTTTTTCTCTTGAGTTCTTCAATAAAAGAGAGACTCTCTTTTGTGGCAGGCATAGCGAGCTTTTTTGGGAATAGAAAGTTTCGGGCATAACCATCCCTTACCTCAACTGTATCACCTTGTCTTCCTAAATTCGGGGTGTCTTCTATTAAGATAACCTTCATATCATTCCGCTACAAACGGTAAGAAGGCAATATAACGCGCCCTCTTTATTGCAAGGGCAACCCTGCGCTGGTGTCTTGCACAGTTTCCTGTAATCCTGCTAGGAAGAATCTTTCCCCTCTCAGTAATAAATTTCCTGAGCCTTTCCACTTCCTTATAATTAATATCTGTTTGAGATTTATCTACGCAGAATCTGCAAAACTTCTTCTTAAATATTATAGGGCCTTTCTTCCTAAAAAATTTTCTTCTCTGAAATGGCATAGTTATACCTCGTATTTAAAAGGGCGTCTCCTCACTTATCTTCCCACCCTCTTCTAAATTCTCTGCCCCAGGCGCCTCGAACTCTTCCTTTGGTGGAATCTGAGTCTCTTCAGGAACAGCTGCCTGTTTAGGGCTGCCTAAAAATTGCACCCTGTCTGCTACCACATCCAATGCGCTTCTCTTCTGACCATTCTGCTCCCAGGAACGATATTGAAGCCTTCCTTCAATAAACACAAGCCTCCCTTTTGCAAGATACTGACTGCAGCTCTCTGCCTGCTTGCCAAATACAACAACCCTTACAAAACATACGTCTTCCTTCTTCTCGCCCTGCGGGGTTAGAAAGGTTCTATTTACTGCGATTCCAAATGTGACAACAGGCGCGCCGCTTGGCACATATCTGAGTTCAGGGTCCCTTGTCAGATTCCCGATTAAGAATACCTTATTTAAGCTCGCCATATTTTCCTCCTGGTATAATCTTCACGTATAATCAAGAATTATACCTGATTACAAAGATT
>JBBIOC010000017.1:0-17538 GCA_037443585.1 Candidatus Omnitrophota bacterium | reverse complement strand
CGCGGGAGATGTGGGAGCCCGACAGGGCGGTGCCATAGATTAAATTTTAGTTACTGTTGTTTCAAAATAAGTTCGAGCAGCGTTTAATAGCTGCGACCAATATTCAGGATTCAGAAGCGTCTACCAATTTGTTCGGGAACCTGTCATTTCTCCAAGAAGGAGCCTGTCTATAGGACCTCAAAATGAAACTAATAAATGTAAAGGTAATACCGAATGCAAAGAAAAATAATATCACAGAAGAAGGGGATAGACTTAAGGTGCATGTAATGGCTCCAGCAGTCGATGGCAAGGCAAATAAGGCTGTAATTAAAGTTTTAGCAGATTTTTTTAAGGTTAAAAAGGGCGATATCGCAATAATAAGAGGCGAAAAATCGAAAGAAAAGGTTATTAAGGTTAATCAAATATGAAGATACTTTTGATTAAAGAACATGCCAGAAAAGAGGAGATTGAGCAGATGCTGGAAACACATCAGGCATATATAAAGTTGGCGGTTGATATAAAGAGGAAGGTTTTGGCAGGTGGCGGGGCGCTTCATGCTGATTGCGAAGCGGTTCTATTAAATGATGGAAGTAAACAGGAAGATATCTGGGGTGCTAATTGGGATCCGGCAACGAAACTGATTACCTTTGAGGCGTTAATTAATATTAGGCCACGGCAGAATAATCCTTCGATGGAGGTTAAAGATACAGTTATTCGGCAGCAGGTAGAGAATATTGTCCATAATTTGTTAGAATAATTTTATGCGAAATTTAGATGAGATTAAAATGCGTTTTATGAAGGATAGTGTAGGTATGCGTTTAGGCGGATTGGCGAGCAACCTGGCACGGATAAAGTCGTTTTTGCAATTGACAGATAATCGGAAATTGATTAAGGATTTGGTTGAAGAAAGTAAATTTTTAATTGAATGGACAGCGCCCGAAGCAAGTTCAGAGATCCAGGAAGATTTGGTTGAACTACAAATCCAATTAGCATTGAGAACTTATTCTGAAGATAAAGAAGAGCTTATACAATTTGCTGCAAAATGGTCAGAGAGAATATTAAAGTTGTCAGGATTGATTAAAGATGAGACATTCACTCAAGACAGGGATTAGCTTTGGCCTGACCTCTGGAATAATTACGACATTAGGCTTGATTGTCGGCCTTCATTCTGGAACCCATTCAAAACTTGTAGTTATTGGCGGTATATTAATTATAGCGATAGCAGATGCCTTTTCAGATGCCTTGGGCATTCATATCTCTGAGGAATCTGAGAATAAGCATAATTCAAAGGAGATATGGGAATCTACCTTCTTTACTTTTTTATCAAAGTTTATTTTTGCATTGACCTTTATAGCGCCCTTTCTATTATTTCAACTCCCAGTAGCAATTATTGTAAGTGTCGCCTGGGGCTTATCTCTGCTTGGACTCTTTAGTTTCTATATTGCAAAAGGTCAGAAGGTCAGCCGAGGGAAGGCGGTACTGGAACATCTTTTTATTGCACTGGTAGTTATATTTATAACTCATTATATTGGCGACTGGGCAGGGAAGATATTTAGATAATAATATGAAGAAAGGCGAGGAGAATAATAGACGTGTCCATGTCTTTTATTCAGGCAGGGTACAAGGGGTGGGCTTTAGATATACTGCTATAGATGTTGCAGAGTCCTTGGGAATTGTAGGCTGGGTCAGAAATCTTCGGGATGGCAGGGTTGAGGCGGTTTGTGAAGGCGAAGAAGAGGTTCTCAAGAAGTTTCTTGAAGAGATTGCAGATGGACCTTTGAGGTATTATATAAAGGATGCAGATGTATTGTGGGAAGAGCCAACAGGGGAGTTTACAAGTTTTTATATAAGATTTTAGGGCGAAATATGCGATATGGAATATTCGGCGATGTCCATAGCAATTTAGAGGCATTTGAAGAGGTGATAAAGGCATATAAAAAAGAACGAATTGATAGATATCTTTGTGTTGGAGATATTGTGGGTTATGGTGCTGACCCTGTTGGGTGCATTGAAAATTTGAAAATTTTAAAGGCAGACTCTGTATGCGGCAATCACGACTGGGCCTCAGTGGGGCTCTTTGATATAGAATATTTTAATCCGACTGCAAAAAGGGCTATTGAATGGACAAAAAAATTTATAGACGATACCGGAAAAGTTTTCCTCAGGTCTTTAGATTTAATACTTAAAGAAGGCAATATAATACTTGCCCATGGGACACTGCACAGACCCGAGGAATTTCTATATCTTTTAGACCTGACTGATGCCCAATACTCATTCGATTTAATGGATAGACAGATTTTGTTTATTGGCCATACGCATACCCCTGTTATTTTTTTCAAAAAAAATAATACCATCGATTATACTTTTAAAGATTGTTTGGATATTGAAGAGGAGACAAGATACATAATAAATGTAGGAAGCGTGGGCCAGCCAAGGGACGGTGACCCGAGGGCTGCATATTGTGTATATGATACTGAGGGAAAAAGAGTGTGGATAAAACGAATTGAATATGATATTGAGAAGGCAGAGGAGAAAATCCTGAAAGCAGGGTTGCCTGCGGTGCTGGGGTATAGGTTGTTGGAAGGGCGGTAGAATGGAAAAGTCAAAGGCCAAGAAAGAGATTGAACGACTGAAAGAAACCATTCATCACCACGATTATATGTACTATGCCTTGAACCAACCTGAAATCTCAGACAAGGAATATGATGAATTGATGCGCAGGTTGAAGGAATTAGAGGAAGACTTTCCTGAGTTTAAAACGGCTGATTCGCCGACTCAGAGGGTGAGCGGCGTAATACTTGAAGGCTTCAAGTCTGTAAGACACAAAATAAAGATGCTTTCTCTGGACAATACCTACTCTGTTGAGGAGATAAAGGAGTGGGACGAGAGGGTGAAAAAAGGCTTAAAAGGCGAGAAGGTTGAATATGTGGTGGAGTTAAAGATTGATGGACTTAGCAGCAACCTGACCTATAAGGATGGAGTATTTATCCTGGGCGCAACTCGCGGCGATGGTGAAACAGGCGAAAATGTGACTGAGAATCTCAAAACTATAAGAGCAATACCTTTAAGACTGCAAGGCAAAGATTTCCCCCGTTTGATTGAGATTCGTGGAGAGGTCTATATGGAGAGGGCAGATTTCAATAAACTGAATAAGGAGAGGGAAAAAGAAGGGGAGGTCATATTTGCCAATCCGCGAAACGCTTCTGCTGGGTCTTTAAAGCTTCTTGATACGAGCCTTGTTGCGAAGAGAAGACTGAATTTCTCTGCCCATTCTCTCGGCACATGCGAGGGAATGAAATTTGAAAACCACTGGGAATTTTTAGAGAAGATTAAAGGATTTGGTTTTCGTGTAAATCCCGATAGAAGGCTCTGCAAAGACCTAAATAGTGTCATTGATTTTTGCAAAGATTGGCAGGAGAAGAGGGACAGCCTCCCATATGAAATAGATGGAATGGTAATAAAGATAAATTCTCTCCGACAGCAGAATATCCTGGGTTTTACTTTGAAGAGTCCAAGGTGGGCCATAGCTTATAAATTCCCTGCAAAACAGGCAACAACTGTTGTTAAAGATATTAAAGTCCAGGTAGGAAGAACCGGGGTGCTGACTCCGGTTGCAGAACTTAAGCCAGTTGAGTGCGGAGGCGTAATAATCAAACACGCAACCCTTCACAATTTCGATGAGATAAAACGATTGAATGTCAAGGTTGGTGACAGCGTATTGATAGAGAGGGCAGGGGAGGTAATCCCGAAGGTAGTAAAGGTTGTAAAAAGTTCAGGCAGAAAAAGTTTTGAGGTTCCCAAAACCTGTCCGGTATGCAACGGCAAAGTAATAAAGGAAAGGGAAGAGGACGTGGCGTATCGATGTATTAACCCTTCTTGTCCTGCACAACTTGAAAGAGGGCTTTTGCATTTTGCTTCACGAGGAGCAATGGACATAGAAGGGATGGGCGAGGCTGTGGTTGAGCAAATGGTTGCAAAGGGCCTAGTAAAGGATTTTGCAGATATTTATTCTATAAAAAAAGTTGACCTTCTTAAATTGGAGTTGTTCAAAGACAAGAAGGCAGAGAATCTTTTAGCTGGTATAGAAAAAAGCAAAGAGCAGCCCCTCTCTCGTCTTATATATGGCCTGGGCATAAGGCACGTGGGCGAGAAGGCAGCTTATGTTCTGGCGCAGAGGTTTGGAACAATGGATAGCCTTATGAAAGCAGAGGTCTCTGACTTAGATGCTATATATGAAGTTGGCTCAGTTATGGCTGAATCTATTGTGAATTTTTTTAGACAGGAGAGCACAAGGCAGCTTATTAAGAAACTCAAGGACGCAAGTCTAAACTTTCAGGAAAAATTAGCAGCAGCAAAGAAGACCTCATTGACAGGAAAGACAATTGTATTTACAGGGGAGCTCAAAGGTTTTAGCCGCTTGGAGGCAGAGGCTCTTGTAAGAGAATTAGGAGGAAATGCTGCTTCATCAGTGGGCAAGAATACAGACCTTGTTGTTGTCGGAGAGAACCCAGGTTCAAAATACAACAAGGCAAAAGAATTGGGGATAAAGATTATAGATGAGGATGAGTTTAGGGAGATGATTAGATGAGTTTAGAGAAGAGACTTTTTATTAAGACTTTCGAGAAGGTCTACTTACACCGCAAAAACGCAAAATGTCCGCAAAAACGCAAAATCTTCTTCTTCCATGTTTTCTTTGCGCCTTTGCGGGATTTTGCGCCTTTGCGGTGTAAAAGAAGGGTTTTTCAGAATTATCTCATTTTTATATTGATATTCTTTCTCTTACCCGGTTGCGCAGGACTGCAGCGAAAATTTGTGCGCAAGCCAAAAGAGAAGGAAAAGCCTACTCCAGTTGTACAGACAATCGATTATTCTGTAGGTTTGCGCTCTGAGGAACTCTATAAGAAGCATTTTTTATTCTGGCAATCTTGGCATACTGAACTGATTGATAGGATTGGAGACAATTTCAAAAAGCGGACTGTCTGTTATGACCAGATTATGACGAGCCTCAAATCTATGAGAAAATATTTAATAGAAGAAAAAGCAAGGGAGCTGGACCCTTTTATAGTTCAGATAGAATCAATTGGAAAGGACACAAAGAAAGAACGATTAAGCGCGACAGAGGTCTATCGGATAAAAACTGTCTTAGAAAAGACCAAGCGTCAGATTGATAAAAGATTTTCGTATCGGGATGTCAAAAACTATTTAAAATGAGATTCTCTTAAGATGTTAATCAAAAAAATTATAGTCGGGCCAATGGAGGCGAATTGTTATATTATTTCAAATGATAATAGAGCCGCAGCAATCATAGACCCAGGCGCTGATTATCATAAGATTAATAATGTTATAAGAAAAGAGGGATTCCTGCCCCAATATATTATCCTTACCCACGGTCACGGAGACCATATAGGAAGCATTGGAAAATTTGACCTGCCGATATGGATTCATAGGGGGGATGCAGAATTTTTAACAGACCCTTCAAAGAACCTTTCAGGGCTCTTCAGCATTTTTTTGAGGACGAAGCCTGCCTCTAAGCTCTTAGAAGATAAAGAGCTTCTTAAGATTGGCGAACTCGAGCTTGAAGTCATACATACTCCTGGCCATACACCTGGAAGTATATGCATTAATACTGATAAGGTTGTCTTTACGGGGGATACTTTATTCTGTGGAGGCGTGGGGAGGACTGATTTTCCTTACGGTTCTGAGAAAACTTTGTTTGAGTCTATATCAAAAAAGTTGCTTATTCTATCCGATGATACAATTATATATCCAGGACATGGGCCGTCTTCAACGATAGGAGAAGAGAAAAAGAACAATCCGTTCTTAATTTAAAATGCAGCAACTAATCGATGAATTTTTAAGTTTTCTTTCAATTGAGCGCGGCTTGGCTGAAAATACTGTTTCTTCTTATAGAAGGGACCTCAAGGCCTTTTTTACCTTTTTAAAGAAAAAAGGCATAGAGGATATAAAGACAGTAAGGCGCAAGGATATAACTGATTTTATGCTTTTTGAAAAAGATAAAGGTATCCAGGCTACTTCTATATCCAGAAGGTTAGCCTGTCTGAGGAGCTTTTATAAATTTATTACAAGGGAAAATTATGTCCCTGAAGATATTACGAGTGTGATTGAGACGCCAAAACTCTGGAAGAAGCTTCCTCAGACCTTAACCATAGATGAGATAAATAGATTGCTCTCTGCTCCAAATATAAGGTCGTGGGATGGCCTCAGGGATAGGGCAGCACTGGAGCTCGCATATGCAACTGGCACGAGGGTCTCTGAACTGATTAATCTGAATTTAGAGGACGTTCATCTGGATTTGGGATTTATAAGGTGTGTCGGAAAGGGTGGGAAGGAAAGGATTGTGCCATTTGGGAAAAAGGCAAAAGAATACCTTTTGTCTTATATTCATAAAGTAAGGCCAAAGCTGATTAAGAAAGGAAACACATCTTCCCTTTTTTTAACACGTCTTGGGAAGAAGATGTCGCGCCAGTCTTTCTGGCTGAAGATAAAACATTATAGTAGAGTTGCAAGAATAGAAAAAATACTCACCCCTCATACATTGCGCCATTCATTTGCAACGCACCTTTTAGAGCGGGGCGCAGACTTGAGGTCTGTTCAGGAGATGTTGGGCCATTCTGACATATCAACAACACAAATTTATACTCATATAGATAGAGATAGGCTTAAAGCAATCCACCAGAAGTATCATCCTCGACCCTAAAATTCAACCTACGCAGTTGAACAGGTTTAGGTTTATGTATTATATTTTGAGTTCATTAAAGGCATATTTGGAATTAGAAAGCAAATCAGGCGTTAAAGAATTGCTTTTGAACAAAAGGTCTAAAGATTTACAACTCGACCTGCTTAAGAGAATAACCTTTTTGTGCAAAAAGTGCCCTCTTCATAGAAAGAGAAAGAATGTTGTATTTGGGACAGGTGATGCAGATTCAAAACTTATGTTCATTGGCGAGGCGCCTGGACTGGAAGAAGATTTAAGAGGAGAACCATTTGTGGGAGAGGCAGGGGCCTTGCTTACAAAGATTATTGAGGCGATGTCCTTAAACAGGGAGAGGGTTTATATCTGCAATATTGTAAAGTGCAGGCCACCTAATAATAGGGAGCCTTCGCCAGAAGAAGTCAATATGTGCAAGGCTTACTGCCTTGAACAGATAAGACTGATAATGCCTAAGGTTATCTGCACATTGGGTAAGGTTGCAAGTCAGACTATCCTGGACACAAGCTCACCTATTACAAAGTTAAGAGGAAATCTTTATGACTTTTTTGGCAGAAAGGTTATGCCCACTTTTCACCCTGCATATCTCTTGCGTAACCCAAAGGACAAAATTTTGGTATGGCAAGATATGCAGAAGATAATGGAAATATTATGAACAAGTATGCAGAGGTTGTAATACCATTACCCATAGAAGGGCCGTTTACATATATAATACCTGATGAATTTTTAGAAAGGATAAAGTTAGGTATGCAGGTTGAGGTTCCTTTCAGGAATAAAAATATCTTTGGATACGTTGTAGGTTTGACTGAAGAATCGAGGTTTAAATCATTAAAGAAAATAAATAGACTGATTGAGGAAGTGCCTATTATTGATAGTAATATGCTTGAGTTGACAAAATGGATGTCTAAATATTACTGTAGTTCTTGGGGAGAGGCGATTGAGGCAAGCATACCCGGGGTTGTCAGAAGGTCTTCAAAACCAAGGCGTCAAAGCGCTGCAGAAAAGATTGACCATTTACAGGTTTCATTTATAGAAGAGACTCGTGATTTTAAGTTGAATCCTGAACAAGAGGAGGCAATAGAGACTATAAAGAAGAGCATTGAAGAAAATAGAGCTAATGTATTTTTGCTTCATGGCGTTACAGCAAGTGGAAAGACTGAAGTTTATCTTAAGGCGATTGAGATTGTAATTGCACAAAAAAAATCAGCCATAATATTGGTCCCTGAGATTTCCATTACACCACAGACTATGGCAAGATTTAAGGCACGTTTTGGTGAAAGGGTGTCCATTCTCCATAGTAGACTTACGCCCCGACAGAGATTTTTTGAGTGGAATCGTATATCTTCTGGAACTTCAGATATTGTTGTGGGCGCGCGCTCTGCAATATTCTCCCCTGTCCAAGATTTAGGCTTGATTGTCATAGATGAAGAACACGAGACCTCATATAAACAGGAGGAGGTGCCGAGATATCATGTCAGAGAAGTGGCGATAAGACGCGCCAAACTTTCAGATGCAGTAGTTGTGCTTGGAAGCGCCACACCTTCTTTAGAGTCTTTTTATGCTGCACAGAAGGGAGAGTTTAGATTGATTGAATTGCCGGAGAGGATAGAAGAGAGGCTTTTGCCGGATGTAGAGATAGTTGATATGAGGGAGGAGTTGACGCGCTCAGGCAGGCTGACTGTCTTTTCCAGAAGGCTAAAGGAAGAGATTCAAAAAACGTTATCAAATAGCGAACAGATAATGCTCTTCTTAAACAGACGGGGGTTCTCTACATTTATCAGTTGTAGAAAATGCGGGTATGTAATTAAATGCAAAAAGTGCGCTGTTACTCTCACCTATCACTTTGAAAATTCCTTACTTATATGCCATCACTGTAGCTTTAAGACTGCCCCCCCAGAGATATGCCCAGAGTGCAGAAGTTCATATATAAGATACTGGGGAACAGGGACTGAGAAGGTTGAAAGCGAGGCCCACAGACTCTTTCCTGGTTCTAGGATTTCGAGACTGGATACTGATATTACCTCTAAACGCGGAAGCCTCACAAAAGTGCTTTCAGAATTCAAAGATAGAAAGATTGATATCTTGATAGGGACTCAGATGATTGCAAAAGGGCATGATTTTCCTGGTGTGACATTGGTCGGGGTAATCTCTGCAGATACTGCCTTGAATCTTCCTGACTTTCGGTCAGGTGAGCGAACCTTTGATCTGTTGACGCAGGTTGCAGGACGTTCAGGTAGGGGAGAGGCTAAAGGCAGTGTAATAGTTCAGACTTATACTCCACATCACTATGCAATAGTAGCCAGCAAGAAGCATGACTATTTAGGATTTTATAATCAGGAAATTCTTCAGAGAAAGGAATTAAATCTTCCGCCTTTTGTGCACCTCGTTGTCATAAATTTTAGGGCGAGAAACGAAAAGGATACCATAAAGGTCGCTGAAGAATATGCAAGGAGTATTGAAGAGAAAAAACCGAAAAAAGTTATCCTTCTCGGTCCAGCGCCTGCGCCCATTTCAAGGAAGAGAGGTTTTTATCATTGGAATATAATTCTAAAGTCTAAAAATATAGAAAACCTTTCTATATTTTTAAAAGCTCTTTTGGGGACGACCAAGAGAGAGGGCGGCGTGATTATAACTGTGGATGTAGACCCGCTCTAAACAGTAAAATCCCGTTTTATCGTCCCAAGGGCATCGAGATTCTTCATGCCCCTTATTGCATCCGGGTCCTTTGGGTCTTGTTTTAATATCTCTTCGAATATATCTTTAGCTGAATTGTATTCGCCAACCTTTAGATATAAATCTCCGAGAGTTTTTAGATTGATGAGGTTTTTAGGTTGGAGTTCTCTTATCTCTTCCAATATCTTGATTGCGCTATTGGTCAATTTTTCTTCTAAAAGAATTTCATAGATTTTATTCAGGACTTTAACATTATATGGATAATTTAGGAGGCACTTCTCATATTCATTTAGGGCAGAGAGTTTTTCATTCTTCTTTCTTAAGCCATCTGCCTTTAGTTCAATAAAGAATGAAGAGATATTTTTAAAAACCTTGGCAATAATAGAAGGCGGGTTTTCAGAGAATCTTTTATTTAGTGAAAGGTGCAGCAAGTGCCTTGAATTCTCAAAATCATAATTTTGGGACAGGAGCTGTAGAAATAATTCAATTGCATAGTCATAATTGGCTTTATTAAATGCCAGAATCGCCTTGTCGTAGAATTCCTTTAGTTCTTGCGTGGTATCCATTCTTTATTTAAGATATTACAGCATACTTCTTTGATTGTCAAGATTGAAAGAATATGATAAAATTTAAAAAATATGGCAATCTTAAATATATTTAAGTTTCCCAATCCAATTTTAAAGAAGAAATCTAAGGCAGTGAATGTTGTTACTGAAGAAGAGCGAAGGATTATAGATGATATGATTCAGACAATGAGGGCGTCTCAGGGCGTTGGCCTCGCAGCCCCACAGGTCGGGATTTTGAAAAGGATAATTGTGATAGAAGCGATGGAAGAATTCAATCAACCTATTGACTTAATTAATCCCAAAATAACAAAACGAAAGGGCCGTTCTGTTTTTTGTGAAGGGTGTCTGAGCATTCCAGAGGTAGAGGGCGATGTTTTGAGGTCCAAAAAGGTAAAGATAGAGGCACTTGATAAAAATGGCGAAAACTTGACCATAGAATCTGCAGGGCTCTTTGCGAGGGTTGTTCAACATGAGATAGACCATTTGGATGGGATTTTGTTTATTGACAGGATTGGCTTTTTGAAACGGCGAAGGTTGCTCAAGAAATATAAGGTAGATAGGTGTGTAAAATTATAATCTATGAGAATAATCTATTTCGGCAGTTCTGAGTTTTCAGGAAAGATATTGGAAGGGCTAAAGGATTCGGGTGATGAAATCGTACGCGTAGTTACCCAGCCCGACAGAAGAAAAGGACGGCATTTAGTGCTTTCACCGCCGCCAGTAAAGGTAGTTGCCCAGGCTTCAGGATTGACTATATTTCAACCTGAGAATGTGAATACTGCGGAGGTTGAGGAAAGACTAAAGAGTTTAGAACCCCACCTTTTTATAGTTGCAGGGTATGGACAGATTCTAAAAGAAACTCTTCTTAAGATTCCAAAATTATATCCCATTAATGTCCATGACTCTCTTTTGCCGAAATATCGAGGTGCTGCCCCGATAAATTCGGCTCTTTTAAATGGCGAGACTATAACAGGCATAACAATATTTAAGATGACCAAAGATATGGACGCAGGGGATATACTGCTCTCTGAGTCGCTCCCGATATATATAGATGATAATTTTGCTACCCTTTCAGAGCGACTTTCAAAATTAGGCCTTGAACTTTTGTTGGTGGCCTTAGAAATGATTCGAACAGGGAAAGCAAGTTTTATTCCGCAGGATGAAAAGTTCATTTCTTTCGCTCCAAAACTTAAAAAAGAAGATGGCCTAGTCGATTGGAGACTCACCGCGCCTCAACTACACAATAGGATAAAGGCCCTCATACCCTGGCCTTGCTGCTATACATATTTGGAAGGGAAGCTCATTAAACTTTGGTCGAGCAAATTAGGTGAATATCCTTCTGCAGCTGTTGGAGAGCCTGGAGCGATTCTGGACGTCAATAAGGAAGATGGTATTAAGGTTATGACCGGTGATGGCGAGCTTATTATCAGAGAATTGCAGCCTGAAGGTAAAAGAAGGATGACGGTGGAAGAGTTTATTGCTGGGCATAGGGTCAGCCAAGGTATGAAATTTATAAGTTAAATAGAGTTGAAAAAGTTTGAAATTTATTGCATAAAAATTTTTATATGGTATAATTAAAAACTCATATGCCAGAACTCAGAAAAGATCCAGTAATAGGGAGATGGGTGATAATCTCTGTTGAGAGGGCAAAGCGGCCGCATGATTTTAAAATTGCCCAGGAAGAGAAGGATGACCACAACTGTCCATTTTGTTCAGGCAAAGAAGCAAATACCCCTCCTGAGATATTTGCTATAAGGCACTCAGGAACAAAACAAAATAGCCCTGGCTGGGAGGTAAGGGTTGTCCCGAGCATCTCACCGCTTTTACGAATAGAAGGCAAACTAAACCGCAGAGGCAAGGGGATGTACGACCTTATGGACGGTGTTGGTGCCCACGAAATTATAATCGAGACACCCCAGCATATAGCTAATATATGTGAGCTTCCAGAGCAGCAGATAGAAAATATAATATTATCCTATATTGAGAGGATTTCAGACCTTGGCAAGGATTCAAGATTTAAATATGTCCTCCTTTTTAAAAACTATGGGTGGAGGGCAGGGGGCAGCAAGATTCGCCATTCGCGTTCCCAATTGATAGCCACGCCTGTTACGCCAAAACGTGTTAAGGAAGAACTTATTGGTGCAAGGACCTATTATGAATTCAAGGAGCGATGTGTATTCTGCGATATCATAAGACAAGAACTCGAAAACAAACAAAGGGTGGTTGTTGAGACTGATACAATGGTAGCAATTGCGCCTTTTGCTTCGAGGTTTCCTTTTGAGCTATGGGTACTTCCCAAAGAACATACAGCAGACTTCTTCCATATTAATAAGGCCCATATGCCTGACCTTGCAAAGGTATTAAAACTTACATTAAATAAGCTCTCCAAGGCCTTGAACGACCCGCCTTATAATTTTATTTTGCATACTGCTCCATTCAGGCAGTCAAAGAGGCCTGGATATTGGAAGACAATAGACCATGACTACCACTGGCATTTTGAGATAATGCCGAGGATTACGAGGGTGGCAGGCTTTGAATGGGGGTCAGGATTCTATATAAACCCTACGCCACCTGAAGAGGCAGCGAAGTATTTGAGAGAGGTGGAAATATAAAAGTTCGTTTAGTCCGTTAGGTTCGTTATGTCCGTTATTCCCGTTGAACGGACTAAACGGGATTAACTGGCCTAACGGGATTAACGAACTTTGATTTTTTTGGACGGTGATAAAATGGCTGAATTGCGACGCGACCCAATCACAGGCAGATGGATAATAGTAGATACAGAGCGGCCAAAGCTGCCAAAGGATTTTGAGGTTGAAGAGCATATAAAGAAAGGCGGTGCCTGTCCTTTCTGTACAGGCAATGAGCAGCTCACTCCTCCTGAGATTGAGGCCATTCGCCAGAAGGGGACAAAGCCAAATACTCCAGGATGGACGACCCGTGTAGTACCTAATAAATTTCCTGCACTTCAGATAGAAGGGGATTTGGACCGCCATGGAATTGGTATATATGATATGTCTAATGGCGTTGGTGCCCATGAGGTTATTATAGAAAACCCTGACCACAATAAGACAATAGCAGACCTCACAGATGAAGAGGTGCAGAATGTGATATGGTCTTATCGCAATAGAAGCGTAGATTTAAAAGGCGATTCAAGATTCAAATACATACTTATCTTTAAAAATTATGGAGAGCCTGCAGGCGCGTCGCTGGAACATTCGCATTCACAACTTATTGCATTGCCAATTGTTCCCAAGAGGGTTCTTGAAGAATTAAAGGGTGCATCTCTATATTTTGAATATAAAGATAGATGCGTCTTCTGCGATATAATAGCCCAGGAGCTTCAGGACATTGAGAGGATTGTCGCAGAGAATAAGAGTTTTTTAGCATTCTCGCCTTTTGTCTCCCGTTTCCCATATGAGGTCTGGATTATTCAAAAGGAACACGAGCCTGATTTCACAACTATAGACAAAGAAAGGATTCAAGACCTGGCAAGGATTCTGCGAGAGGTGCTTTTGAGAATCAAAAAGACTTTGCATGACCCATCATACAATTTTATTTTACACACCGCACCTATCAGGGATGGCATCAGAGATGACTATCACTGGCATATAGAGATAATGCCAATGCTTACCAGGGTGGCAGGCTTTGAGTGGGGCTCAGGGTTCTATATCAATTCCACCCCGCCAGAGACTGCAGCGAAGTTTTTGCGAGAAATATCGTTATACGGGAGTTAAAAGCAAAGACCGAAATAGGCACACTTTAGTGTGCTTGCTTATGAAGGCCTTTGCGACAAATTTATGTGTCAGAAGTAGGGCAGACTTTAGTCTGCCAAAGGAGGTATAAATGCCAATAAGAGTCGGTATCAATGGTTTTGGCAGGATCGGGCGAAATGTCTTCAGGGCAGCCATTGAAAATCGAGAAATTGATTTTGTGTCAATCAATGACCTTCCCACGCCAACACAGACGCTCGCGCACCTTTTAAAATATGATTCTATATTAGGTGAATTAAAGGTAAAGATAGAGGTTAAAGAAGGCTCTATTGTGGTCAATGGCAAAGAGGTGAAGGTTTTAAGTTTCAAAGACCCGGCAGAGATTCCCTGGGCTTCTTTAGGTGTTCAGATTGTGGTGGAGTCTACAGGGGTCTTCACTGAGAAAGAGAAGGCAGTAAAGCACATTCAGGCAGGTGCAAAGAAGGTGATAATAAGTGCGCCTGCAAAGAATGAGGACATTACAATAGTGCTCGGGGTGAATGAAAAGAATTATGACCCCAATAAACACCATGTAATCTCAAACGCCTCCTGCACGACGAATTGTGTTGCGCCGATGGCAAAGGTGCTTTTGGAGAATTTTGGCATTAGCCGTGGCCTTATGACTACGATTCACTCCTATACAAATGACCAAAGGGTTCTTGACCTTGCACACAAGGATTTGAGGCGCGCAAGGGCAGCTGCACTTTCAATGATTCCCACTACCACTGGCGCTGCAAAGGCAGTAGGGCTTGTTCTGCCTGAATTAAAAGGAAGGTTAGATGGCCTTGCCATAAGGGTTCCGACGGCAAACGTATCTCTGATTGACCTTGTCTGTGAAGTTGAAAAAGATACAACAAGGGAAGAGGTAAATCTTGCATTTAAACAAGCAGCTGAAGGCAAGCTGAGTCATATTATGGAATACTGCGAGGTTCCGCTTGTGTCGAGGGACTTTAATGGAAATCCTAAATCCGCAATAATTGATTCTGCCCTCACCTATGTAATTGACAAGAGACTTGTAAAGGTCTTAGGATGGTACGATAACGAGTGGGCTTATTCCTGCAGGGTTGTGGATCTGATTGAGTATATTGGAGCAAAGATGTAAATAAGTTTACACTTTTGACAATGACGAAAGTGTAAACTTATTTTAGGAAACTGTTGGAAGGATGAATAAACTAACTATTAAAGATGTAGATATAAAATCTAAGCGCGTTCTTATTCGTGTTGATTTTAATGTCCCATTGGATAAAGGGTTAAACATTACAGACGATACAAGAATCAAGGCTGCCCTTCCGACGATAAAGTACGCAATTGATAGTGGCGCAAAAATAATCCTGATGAGCCATTTGGGAAGGCCTGATGGAAAGGTAATTGATTCTTTGAGGCTTGACCCGGTTGCAAAACGTCTCTCCCAGCTTTTAGGCAAAGAGGTTGTAAAATTAGAGGATTGTATTGGAGAAGGGATAAAGAATAGAGTTTCACAGATGAATGATGGGGATGTAGTCCTGCTTGAGAATCTGCGCTTCCATCCTGAAGAAGAAACCAATGATGAAAATTTTTCGAAGGCACTAGCTGAACTCGGCGATGTCTATGTAAATGATGCATTTGGCACTGCGCACCGCGGCCACGCCTCTACTGAAGGGGTTACTAAATTTTTGAAAATTGCTGTTGCAGGACTTTTACTTAACAAAGAGATTGAATATTTCCAGAAAGTGCTTAATAATCCTTCCAGGCCATTTGTGGCAATACTTGGCGGTGCAAAGGTTTCAGATAAGATAGGGGTTTTGGATAATCTTTTAGAAAGGGTGGATGCTATTCTTATTGGCGGTGGAATGGCATATACCTTTTTAAAGGCACTTGGCAAAGAGATAGGCAATTCAAAATTAGAAGTGGATAAGATTGATGTGGCTAGGAATATTATAAATAAGGCAGAGGAGAAGAATGTGCCAATCTCCTTGCCAGTTGATAATCTGATTGCTGACAGGATCGATGCTGCAAGTAAAACAAGGGTGGTAGGCGACGCTATACCACAAGGATGGATAGCAGTAGATGTAGGGCCAAAGACCGTTGATATCTTTAGAACAAAACTCCGCACAGCAAAACTTATTCTATGGAATGGGCCATTAGGGGTCTTTGAGATAGAGAAGTTCAGCCGCGCAACAGAGGAGATAGCCCGTTTTATTTCAAGCCTCTCTGCTACTACAATTATTGGCGGTGGCGATACTGCAGCTGCAATAAATAAGTTTGGTCTTGAAAATAAGATGTCCCATGTTTCGACAGGCGGCGGTGCATCGTTGGAATATTTGGAAGGGAAGGTTTTGCCGGGGATAGCGGCGTTGAGTAATAAACTGCCAAATTGTTAAACTGATATATTGCTAAATTGCGTAGGTAATTTGACAGTTTAACAATATAACAATTTAACAATTTTATTATGCGTAGACCCATTATAGCAGGCAACTGGAAGATGAATAAGACAATAGATGAAGCTGCGGAACTCGTCGTAGGGCTGAAGAGGCAGCTCTATACCATATCTGAGGTTGATATTGTTGTCTGCCCTCCATTTACAGCACTCAGTCAGGTGAGCAAATTGCTCATTGATTCAAATATCTCACTTGGCGCCCAGGATATGCACTGGGAAGAGGAAGGTGCGTATACAGGCGAGGTCTCTGCTGGGATGTTGAAAAATGTAGGTTGTAGATATGTGATAATAGGGCATTCAGAGCGCAGGCAATACTTTGGAGAGACGAATGAAACAGTGAATAAAAAGATCAAGACTGCAATTTGCAATGGGCTAATCCCGATTGTGTGTGTAGGAGAAAGATTGGAAGAACAAGATAAAGGTTTGACATTAGAAGTTATAAGGGAGCAGATTGAGAATGGTTTAAAAAAACTTTCAAGGGAAGAGGTATCTCATATCATCATAGCCTATGAGCCTGTCTGGGCAATAGGCACAGGCAGGAATGCTACGGCTCAACAGGCGCAAGAGGCCCAGCATTTTATAAGGGAGCTTTTAGGGAAGTTATATGATACTGAGATTGCTTCAAGGATTAGGCTCCAATATGGCGGAAGCGTTAAGCCTGAAATAATAGCTCAATTCATAGTTCAGGAAGATATTGACGGCGCGCTTGTAGGCGGCGCAAGCCTGGACGTGGATTCGTTTGCGCAGATTGTGAAAAATGCAATTTTATAGCACAGATTTCGTGTTAAACTCTCGTTTTCACAGATGATCACAGATAAACTTATATCTGTGATCATCTGTATCTTTTAATCTGTGATAATCTGTGCCTTAAAAAATGTTTATTTTCGTTATCACAATTCATATTATCGTCAGCCTCTTTTTAATCGCCGTTATATTATTGCAGGCAGGAAGAGGAGGGGGATTGGCAGAGGCATTTGGTTCAAGTGAGGTGGAGAGGCTCTTTGGGACAAAATCCACTACAATGCTTACCCGCCTTACCACTATATGTGCCACAGTCTTTATATTTACCTGCCTTATAATCGCTATACTTTCTGCCCACAGGAGCCGTTCTTTGATTGAGAGGGTTCCACAACAGACTACGGAAAGTGTGCCAAAGGCACAGTAAATAAGAACCTGTCCAACCGCGTAGGTTACCGACTGGTAACCTACGCGGTTGGACAGGTTGATTTTATGATAAGCTACCACTTAAAAGGGTAGCTTTTTTAATGAGCAGACAACTTACGGAACGAACGAAGTGAGTGAACGTAAGTTGTAGCCCTTGACATCTTCGATGTCAAGGGCGTCTGCGAATTAAACCCTTGACATTTTCATCGTAAAATTACCTCAATGTAAATTTACCTATACAAAATGTCAAGGGTCAAATTC
>JBBIOC010000016.1:0-18014 GCA_037443585.1 Candidatus Omnitrophota bacterium | reverse complement strand
GCGTCTTTGCGGGTTTTTGCGATTTTGCGGTGTAAAAGAAGGTTTTTCAACGTTCTCTCCCGACAAACTCTACGCCCCCTTTGCCCACAATCCCCTCCAGTTCCTGCATCAACTCATCAGTAGGCTCTACAAAGAATGTCTTATCAATCAAAATGTTATAAGAACGACTCTCTTTTGTAGAAAGGTTTAAATATACTGGTATATCTCCATGATGCCTCAATAATATCTCTCTTACTTTATCAAATATGCTTTCATCCAGACCTTGCGATAAGAGTCTCACCAGGACCGAACGTGTCAATTTCTTCTTTGCTTCTTCGATTGGTATTATAGAATCTGCTACCAGTTTTGGCTGTTCCTCCCTAAGATTTAATCTGCCATTAACAAACACAACAAAATTCGGCCGGACAAATCTCGCATAATCTTTATAGCAGGAAGGAAAGACCAGAACCTCAATAGAGCCATCCAAATCCTCCAGGGTCATAATAGCCATCTTCTCATTTGTGCGCTTTGTAACAGTATATTTTACCTTATTTATTATTCCACCTATTACGACCCGTGACCCTTCACTTTGGTCTCGCAATTTTGAGGTCAATGTTGTTGAATAATCCTTCAAGACCTTTTCATGCCTTGCTAGTGGATGGCCAGTAATATAAAAACCTAAAATCTCTTTTTCAAAACTTAGTAACTGGCTCTCTGGCCACTCCTTTATATCAGGAATTGTTTGGGGGACTTCTTCAGTAAAGAATAGGAGCTGCCCTCTTTGCTTCTCTTTCTGCCTTTTCTGTGCATAATCCATTGCATTATCTAAAATAGCAAAGAGTTGTGAACGAAAAAGCCCAAACGAATCAAAGGCACCGCATTTAATCAGGCTCTCAAGAACCTTTTTATTTACAAGCCTTGAATCTGTGCGTTCGCAGAATTCAAAAAGCGTTTTAAATGGCCCGAGTCTTTCTCTTGTTTCTATGATTGAATCTATTGCCAGCTGCCCTACATTCTTCACTGCGCCAAGGCCGAATCGAATCGCATCCTCACCAACCATTGTAAACTTAGAAAAACTTTCATTGACATCTGGTGGGAGTATCTTTAGAGCCATCCGCTTTGCCTCATCAATGTATTCTACAACCTTATCAGTGTTATCCTTTTCATTGGTCAAAAGGGCGGTGATGTATTCAATAGGAAAATTTGCCTTTAGATATGCGGTTCTATAAGAGGTCATTGCATAGGCAGCAGAATGGCTCTTTGCAAATCCGTAACCCGCAAAGTGTTCAATAAGGTCAAATGTCTTCTCAGCCAACCTATGACCAATACCTTTAGCATTTGCCCCTTCTATAAATGTCCGCCTCTGCTGTTCCATAACCTCAGGTATCTTCTTTCCTATTGCCCTGCGTAAAAGGTCAGCCTGACTGAGAGAAAATCCGGCTAACTCTGAGACAATCATCATCACCTGTTCCTGATAAACTATAATCCCGTAGGTCTCTCTTAAAATTGGCTCAAGCAATGGGTGGTCATATTGAACCTCTATAATATTATGCCGTCTTTTGATAAAATCATCCAACATCCCACTTCCAATTGGGCCTGGTCTATAGAGCGCCAAAAGCGCTACTATATCCTCAAATTTGTCAGGCCTTAGTTTCTTCAAGAGGTCCCTCATCCCTGAACTTTCAAGCTGGAATACTCCGATGGTCTCAGCATTGGACAGAAGCTCAAAGGTCTTCTGGTCATCCAGGGGAATCTCTTCCGGCTTAATCTTTATGCCTTTTGTCCTCTCAACTATCTTCAAGGTCTCATCGATTAGTGTCAATGTGCGAAGTCCCAAGAAGTCCATCTTCAGAAGGCCTATCTTTTCAAGGGAATTCATTGCATATCCTGTTGTAATCTGGTCATCGCTTGTCTTAAAAATGGGCACATGATTTGTGAGTGGGTCCCCGCTTATTACAACGCCTGCTGCATGAGTAGAGGCATGCCTTGTCAAGCCTTCAAGCGCCTTAGATGTATCAATCAGTTTAGTAATCCTTGGGTCTGATTGATAAAGCGAGCGAAGTTCCGGCTCCTGTTTCAAGGCCTGTTCCAAAGTGATGTTTGGGTCCTGCGGAACAAGCTTTGCAATCCTATCCACTTCTGCATAAGGCATATTCATTACCCTGCCCACATCCCTTATAACTGCCCTGGCAGCCATTGTTCCGAAGGTTATTATCTGCGCAACATTCTGCGTTCCGTACTTTTGGGTAACATAATCTATCACCTCAGAGCGCCTTTCATAACAAAAGTCAATGTCAAAATCTGGAAGGCTTACCCTTTCCGGATTTAAGAACCGTTCGAATAGTAGGTTATATCTCAAAGGGTCTATGTCTGTAATACCTAAACAATAACTCGCCAGGCTACCTGCTGCTGAACCCCTTCCAGGCCCAACAGGTATGCCTCTTTCTTTTGCAAAACTCACAAAGTCCCAGGCAATAAGAAAATAGCTTGTATATCCTGCCTTATTAATAACCTCGAGTTCAGAATTGAGCCTGTTTAGTATCTTCGCATCAAATGCAGGGAATCTTCTCTTTAAGCCCTCTTCGCAGAGCTCCCTTAAAAATTCTTCACGCGTCTTGCCAGAAGGGGGGTTATAATGCGGCAGATATGTCTTTGTAAAATCCAGCTCAAGATTGCATCTCTCTGAAATCTCTATAGTGTTGCGAATAGCCTCAGGGGTCTCTTTAAAAATGGCCTTCATCTCCTCTGGTGACTTAAAATAAAACTCATCAGTCTGAAACTTTAGACGATTTGGGTTCTCAATGGTAGTCTGTGTCTGTATGCACAAAAGCGCATCATGGCTTGGGGCATCTGTCTTTTTTAGATAATGCACATCATTTGTAGCAACTACGGGTATATCAAGTTTATGCCCCAGACTTATCAGGACTTGGTTTACCTTCTTCTGCTCAGGTATTAGATTGTCCATCAGTTCAAAATAGAAATCTCCCTTTTCAAATATCTCTTTAAAATCTGCAGCAAGTTTTATCAGAGCCTGCTCTTGTCCATTTAAGGCAAGGATAGAAAATTCACTCTTTAGGCAGCTCGAAAGCCCAATAATGCCCTTAGAATATTGCGAAAGGACCTCTCTATCGATTCTCGGTTTATAATAAAATCCTTCTAAATATCCTATGGATACAAGCTTCATAAGATTTCTATAACCCTGTTCGTCTTTTGCCAAGATTATCAGGTGATATGATGCCTCGCTAATCCCCTGTGTAGTTTTATCAAACCTACTCTTTGGTGCTACATACATCTCGCATCCGATTATTGGTTTTATGCCATTAGCCATGCAACCTTCGTAAAACTCTATTGCACCAAACATATTCCCGTGGTCAGTGATTGCCAAGGCAGGCATCTTATAGTTTCGCGCGGCTGTAATCAAGTCTGGCAAAAGGCAGGCGCCGTCTAAGAGGCTGTATTGTGTATGAACGTGTAAATGTACAAAATCTGAGTGTTGCATGGTTCGCTTTAATTAATGGAGGGTACTTAAGGTTACATAAGGTTTCGGAATGTTACTTAATGTTACATTTTGTTCAATAACAGTTTTATGCAACCTTCCGTAACCTTATGCAACTTTCCGTAACATTATGTAACCTCCGTTACTTTCCCATTCCAACTCGCTGCACCTGCTGGAATATCTTCCCCTCTGTCTTTATAGATGGGGCAATTATAATCTCTGCTAATTGCATTTCACGAATGTTTTTAGCCCCGAGATTCCCCATAGAAGTCATAAGTGCACCGATAAGGTTTTGAGAACCGTCGTCAATCCTTGCAGGTCCAAAAAGTATCTCTTCAAGTGTTCCAGTCGTACCAACGTATATTCGGGTGCCTCTCGGCAGGTTTGCATGAGAGGTTGCCATACCCCAGTGATAGCCTCTGCCTGGCGCTTCTTTCGCCCTTGCAAAGGCTGAGCCAACCATAACTGCATCTGCGCCACAAGCAAAGGCCTTACAAATATCCCCGCCAGTTGTCATTCCCCCATCAGCAATTATAGGGATGTACTTATCTGCCTTTTTTGCATAAAACTCTCTTGCCTGGGCCGCATCACAGATAGCAGTTACCTGAGGGACACCTATGCCTAATACCCCTCTTGTTGTGCAAGCTGCCCCTGGACCGATTCCAACTAATATTGCACTTGGAGAGGCCTCCATAAGTTCCAAAGCAGTCTTATACGTAACGCAATTTCCTACTATTACAGGTATCCTCATAGACTTTATAAATTCCGGAAGGTCTAATACTTTATATTCAGAAGATATATGGCTGACAGTAATCACTGTAGCCTGAACCACAAATATATCTGCACCTGCTGTCTGGGCAATCGGGCCGTATCTCTCAGCATTTTGTGGAATTGTGCTCACTGCGCAATAAGCGCCCTGGCTCTTTATCTCTTTAATTCTATGTTCTATTAGTTTCTCCTTTACAGGTTCGTTGTAGAGTGCCTGAACTAGGGCAGTAGCCTCTTCAGGGCTTACCTTTGCAATTCTCTCAATTACCTCGTCTGGATCCTGATATCGTGTTTGGACGCCATCTAAATTCAGCACAGCAATCCCGCCTAACTTGCTCATCTGGACTGCAAACCTTACATCTACCACGCCATCCATTGCAGCTGCCAAGATTGGCACCCTAAAACGTCTTCCGTCAATCTCCCAGCTCGCATCAACCTCGTTTGGATTAATTGTAATATTGCCAGGCACAAGCGCTATCTCGTCAAATCCATAACAGCGTCTCGCCCTTCTACCTCTTCCTATCCAAGTCGCCATAGAATTCCTCCTATCAATTTATACTCGAAAATTGATGGAGGTTACTTAAGGTTTCGGAATGTTACTTAATGTTACGGAAGGTTGCTTTTTTTATGCAACCTTCCGTAACCTTCCGAAACCTTCCGTAACATTCTGTAACCTCCGCCTAAATTCTCTCAATCGCGGGGACCTCTAACTTCAAAACCCTTCCTGCAATCTTTCTAAAAAAACCTGTCTTTTCAAGAAATACCTCAGTTGTCTCATCGAAGATTTTAAATGTATCGCAGGAATCCTTCTTAGTTATATCATGAGTTGAAAAAATAGCCTCAAGAAACCTCTCAGTCATTTGAGGCAAGGCCCCAATATTCAGGGTTTTTTCCTGCCTTAGGCTCTCAACAAACTCCCTCGGTGCAATATGACTTAAACGCGGAATGCCTATTATCTTCAAAACCTTGCAGAGTGAAATATATACCTCCCTTATAAAAATCCTCGGGTATTGAAAGGCCAGGTTTTTAAGCCTATTTCGCCGCATCATAATCCTTATATAAAGCCATAATGCGATAGTAAGTAAGACCCACCACAAGATTAGAAATAGATAAAATATCGGGCTTCGCTTCTTAGGTGGGGCCTGTGGCGGCGTAATTGTTACAAATACATTGTTGCTGAATGAACCCTGAAAACTGGCGCTCACTATTGTATTTCCTTCTATTTTCGGTTTTATTGTTCCATTCTCTTCAATCTCTAATATCTTAGAATCCTGAATCTCCCACTCAACTAGTTTTGTAACATTTATTACTGTGCCATCTTTTATCCTTACCTCTGCCCGCAACTGGGTAGTTCTATTCAAAGGCATTTCTACTGATGCAGGCTTAATATTAAATGACTCTATTTGCTGAGCCAGCCCGTCTCTATCAACGAAGCTATTTTTATCAAACGGAAAGGTCTCATTTTCCTCTTTTTTTCCTTCAGGCTGTATCGGCGAAGTACCTTTATCTGTCTCCCTCTTCTTTAACCTCTCATCTACAACTTGTTCTTTTTTGACAGTCTTATTTTCTTTAATCTTACGACTTGCATCTGAAATAAGTTTTAAAAGCGGAACCTTCTCTGGCAATCCCAATAGGTCTGAAGGAATCCATCTAAGCGATATATTTTCAAACCTCGGAACAAAAGGAAAAAGCAGGCTTGTAATTAAAATTAAACAAGAGAATATTATCACTGAAAGTTTCAATTGTGAAAAAAGCCCTAAGACCTCTTCCTGCTCTCCAATAACAAGCGAACCCTTTCGTCTCTTTTCAGCTATGAGATTAATCCTCAGCGCAAAGATTAAAAGGAATAGATATGCGGCCAGATAGAGCAAATAAAGTCCTTCCTGCTCAAGTGCAAGCGCCACTGAGGAAACGAGTAGGCACATAGATATAAATTGAACTAAGGCATACCCACCCTCCTTTGGCCTGACACCGAAACTCTGAAAAAGACCAAGCCACATCAGGGCAATTGAAAATATAGTCAAGAGATTATTAAAACTTATCTCAACTTCATATAATCTGCTCAACGTAATCACAACGCTTGCAAGCGAAAGCATTCCTATAAAAAGGTCCACATTCTGAGGCCTCTTCTCTCTTAGCTGCCAGCTTACTAAAAATCCTACAATAACGCCAGGCAATATCAACATAAAGAATAGGACTGCCCCGATTATCTTAAATACACTTAAGAGCCCGATTATCAGTAAGCCTGCATTCGCGATGTGGTAGTAGAGATTATCTTTAGACATTAAAGGAAATAAAAACTTAACTAGTTTATTTTATAGCACAGATGATCGCAGATTTCAGGTTAAATTAAACATTTTCACAGATGGTCACAGATGAAATTATCTGTGACCATCTGTTTCTTTTAATCTGTGATCATATGTGCTAAATTTTACGCTACTTCAAACTTCTTTTCCAAATCGTCCCCTTTCGCTATTCTATATTGATATGCCTCTAAATTTGCAAGGCTCTCTTCAAAATCCCTCATACCCTTTTCGTCTAAAAATGCCTCTGGGACAACGGCAAAGGTAGAGGTTGATAAAACCACTACTATCAATCTTATGCCTTTTACTTTAAACTGAATCAAACTACTCAGGGCATCTCTATCTATATCCAACATTATGACGATAAGGGTTGAATTATAAGGCGTAATGAAATTTGCCTCTTCCAAGACATCCTTTAAATCAGTAACGCCATCTGCCTGAACCTTTGCAAACTCTTCTAATATTTGATACATATGAGACTCGCCCTTGCCAAAATGAAGCATAATGGGTTCCTTCCCATGGGCTATTACTTGAACTATAGCTCCAATATCAATCAAGTATCTACAAATAGAGGCTCCAATCTTAACCCCATATTCTAGGGTTGTTTCTTTTCCTGTTCCAATATCGTGGCCCTTTTTTAGGTCCAGGACCAAAGTAGCCTCTTGAACTGCGCTTCTCTCAAATTGTTTTACAATCAGCTCCCGCAGCCTCGCGCTTGATGGCCAGTGTATTCGGCTTATAGCATCTCCGCGTTGGTATTCACGCACACCATAAAACTCATGGCTGTCACCACTTATCTTTGCAGTCTCAACACCCAGCCAGGAGACAGAACCTCTGGCAAGGGGGGGAAAATTCAAAATCCTGAAGACCTTTGGGTAGACCAGAATATCTGAAAACACATACAGGCTCTTTTTCATCCTGAAAAAACCTAATGAGTCTTGGGAATTTACTGTGAGAGGCCCTATCCTCCAAAGCCCCCTTTTGTAACACTTTCCTATATATGAGACCTTTAATTTTTCAAAACCAGCTAATTTTAGTATAAAGATGGAAGGCCTTGGTTCATCCGGCGGACCACAGGAGAAATTATCAACAACCTCAAAGAGAAAATTTGGCAGGGCCCTTTTGTTTTCTATGACGAGACCAACATCCAGCATCTCGTCTTCAAAGGCAGTCTCTTCTATATTTCGGGCCACTTGCAGATTGACAATATTAAGTTGTAAGATTATAAATGAGCCGACAAAGAGGAGGAAGCTCGCTAAAAAAAGGATATATACGAGAGTGATATCAGTATTCCAGGCAATAACGAGTAGGAGTAGAACAGCTATAATTAAGGCAATACTTTTTGTTGTCCACATTCTAATTAGGTTGGCACTGTTACCTTACGCAGAATATGCATAACAATATCCTTTGAAGTCAGCCCCCTGACAATTGAACGCGGCTGAAGTATAATCCTGTGTCTTAAAACTGGAAGACTAAGTTTCTTTATATCATCGGGTATCACATAATCCCTCTTATCCAGAAATGCAAGCGCCCTTGAGGTCTGCATCAGTGCTAAAGATGCGCGTGGGCTTGCGCCAAGTTTTACATCCCCCGGCAGATTTCTTGTAGTTGATACAATCTGGATTATATAAGTGATAATCTTTTTTTCAATATGGACATTGGTGATTGCCTTTTGAAGAGTGAGTATCTCGGAGATATTGATTACAGGGTTTAAAGAATTGATGGGTGGTTCTTTAAAATGCCGCTCAAGAACGTCCTCTTCTTCCTGATTTGAAGGATAGCCCACATTCAGCTGCATCAAAAATCTATCGATCTGGGATTCTGGCAATGGATATGTGCCATGAAACTCAATCGGGTTCTGTGTAGCAATAACAAAGAAGGGCTCAGGCAGGGGCCTGAGAACCCCATCTATAGTTACCTTAAACTCCTGCATACATTCAAGAAGCGCAGATTGCGTTCTCGGTGTTGTCCTGTTTATCTCATCTGCCAAGACTATATTCGCAAATATTGGGCCAGGCTTGAATTCAAACTCTCCTGTCTTCTGATTGTATATTGAAACCCCTGTTACATCTGTGGGCAAGAGGTCAGGCGTAAATTGTAGCCTTTTAAAATCGCCTGCGATAGATTTTGCGAGTGAACGGCCCAGCATAGTCTTCCCGAGTCCAGGCACATCTTCAAGCAGCACATGGCCATTGCTCAAGAGTCCCACAACTACGAGCTCAATTACCTCCCTCTTTCCAACTATAACCTTTTCAATATTTTCTATTAATCTTTGCGGTATGGCGTGAAGGTCTGACATATTATTCCTCCTCTTATTTTCCATAAATATAACACAATGGAGGAAATTTGTCAAAAAATAAAAAACCCGTTCAACCTACGCGGTTGAACGGGTTTTGCACCGTCACTGGTAACTGGTTACTGTTCGCTGGTCACTTATTAATACATCCCACCACCTGGCGGCATACCACCCGGCATCGCAGGCATCTTCTCCTCTTCAGGTATCTCTGTCACCAAAGCCTCTGTCATCAGCAATAGCCCTGCAACGCTTGCTGCGTTCTCAAGTGCAGTCCTTGTAACCTTTGTTGGGTCTATTACCCCTGCCTGAATCATATCTGTGAATTCATTCCTCTCAGCATCATATCCTACGTTGTGCTTTTCGTTCTTAACCTTGTGAACAACAACCGAACCCTCAAGCCCTGCATTTTCAGCTATCTGCCTGATTGGCTCTTCCAAAGAGCGCTTTACAATATCTACCCCCACGCCTTCATCTGCTTTAAGCTTCAACTGTTCTAAACGTTGTGTGGTGCGCAAAAATGCAACACCACCTCCAGGGACAATTCCTTCTTCAACAGCTGCGCGCGTAGCATGCAAAGCATCCTCAACCCTTGACTTTCTTTCCTTCATTTCAGTCTCAGTTGCTGCACCTACATTTATTACTGCTACGCCGCCTGCCAATTTTGCAAGTCGCTCCTGTAACTTCTCTTTATCGTAATCAGAATCAGTCTCTTCAATCTGTCTTTTAATCTGTGAAATCCTTCCATTGATTGCTGAAGTCTTTCCTGCGCCTTCTACTATAGTAGTCTCTTCTTTGCCAACAGTAATTCTCTTTGCACGACCCAGGTCATCAAGCGTGATACTCTCAAGTTTAATCCCTAAGTCTTCTGTAATTGCCCTACCGCCTGTCAAAACCGCAATATCCTCAAGCATGGCTTTTCTTCGGTCGCCATAACCAGGCGCTTTTACTGCACAGCAGGATAGTGTCCCACGCAATTTATTTACTACCAGAGTGGCCAATGCCTCGCCCTCCACATCCTCTGCAATGATCAAAAGGGGCTTGCCGGTCCTGGCAATCTTTTCAAGTAGAGGCAGCATATCCTTCATCACAGAAATCTTCTTCTCATGGATTAGGATAAATGGGTCTTCAAGCACAGCCTCCATCCTCTCTGCATATGTTACAAAATAAGGAGAGAGATACCCCTGGTCAAACTGCATACCTTCAACTACCTCAAGTGTCGTTGCCATTGACTTTGCCTCTTCAACAGTAATGACGCCATCCTTGCCAACCTTCTCCATTGCCTCTGCAATCAGGTCCCCAATCGCAACATCATTATTAGCTGCAATGGATGCAACCTGCGATATCTCTTTTTTATCCTTAATAGGTTTCGACATCTTCTTTAATTCATCAACAATTTCCTGAACAGCCTTGTCAATCCCCCTCTTTAGGGCAGTTGGGTTTGCCCCTGCTGTTACATTCTTTAAGCCTTCTTTAAAAATTGCCTGTGCAAGTATGGTCGCTGTTGTTGTTCCATCGCCAGCAGTATCTGAGGTCTTCTCAGCAACCTCCTTTACCATCTGCGCACCCATATTTTCATATGGGTCTTTGAGTTCTATCTCCTTCGCAACTGTGACCCCGTCCTTTGTAATTGTAGGCGAACCAAATTTCTTGTCCAGCACTACATTTCTGCCTTTCGGTCCAAGCGTCACCTTAACCGCGTCTGCCAACTGGTCAACCCCTTTTAAGATTGCCCTTCGCGCCTCCTCATTGAATAAAAGTTGTTTTGCCATATCCCATACCTCCTCTAATTATTTGAAGATTGCGAGTATATCCTCTTCTTTAAGAATCAAATACTCCTCTTCATTATATGTTATCTCATTCCCTGAATACTTTCCAAATAGAATCTTATCCCCGACTTTTACCTCTAAAGACCTTACGCTGCCATTTTCAAGAACCCTGCCCTTGCCAACTGCTACAACCTCTCCCTTTTGCGGCTTCTCCTTAGCAGTATCTGGAAGAACAATCCCGCCCTTTGTCTTTTCTTCTGCCTCCAGAACCTTCACTAATACCCTGTCTCCTAAAGGTTGAATCCCTATTGCCATATCCCATCCCTCCTTTTGTTAGCACTCTAATCAGAGTAGTGCTAATTTTTGAAAATTATTATATATAATTTCAATATTTTGTCAAGTAAAAAATTACTTAAAATAAAAGGTAGTCAGATGGCCGTAACAAAAAGGGCGGCTGATTCAGCCGCCCCTTGAGATTCTGTAGTTGCCCATCCGCCTTCGCCCATCAGAAGTAGACAATGGTATGGGCTTCGGTGGATTGTCCGCCGAAGCTCTTACCACAGCTTTCCAAGTTGAAGAGCGAAGGCGGACAATTTATTGGGCTATTCAGTAGCTACCCCTTAAGGGGTAGCTACTACTACCATAGGCCAGACATGCCAATTTACATAGTTTGCAGATGAAGAATTTTATTCAGAGTAGGATAAGGCAAAGCCTCTGTGGTCTCTCTGATAAATTGTGATGCGTTTAAAATTTCAAGCATCACAGGCTCTTTATTTTTAGTGTAATGAATAATAAAAGTTCCAATCTTTTCAGCATAGTCGTAAGGTTTTTCTAAAAGCTTCAGTACCATAAGGTCATCTTCTGGATAATATCTTGCTTTCATATCTCCCCCTTTTCGCAGGAAAAAAAGTAATAACTTTTATGCCCTTTTCAACAAATTTATAAATAACGCATAGTGAAAGACCTCTGCTAATTTCTCCGACAGCCATCAATATCGGATATTCGCTGCTATCTACTAAATCCGGCTTGCCAAGAACTGCTTTAACCAGTTCAGCTGTAATGTTTAATCTTTTGCTTGTTGAATCATCTAGTTTATCATTGGCGTGCTTACTAAGCTTAATCTCTAATATTTTTCCCATAGATAAAGTATAACATAAAGAAACTTAAAGTCAAACTAATCATTCTTAAACAAAAAGGGCGGCTGATTCAGCCGCCCCTTGAGATTCTGTAGTTGCCCAATTTATTGGGCTATTCAGTAGCTACCCCTTAAGGGGTAGCTACTACTACTCTTACCACAGTCTTTCTTATCGAAGAGCGAAGGCGGACAAATCTAACCAGGTTAGAAGAGGAATTAGGTAGAGAGGGGTTTCCCTGTTTCTCGTATTATCTGGCCGAAAATAGTATAATTTGATTGCTTGAGCTCTTTAGGAGTGTACCCTATCACTTCAAGGGGCGCATCAATATTCATTGTCAACTCTGCAAGTAATTCCTGCCTCCTTAAAGGACCAAATCGCGCAAGGTCTGGAGAGACAACAATCAAATCAATATCACTATAAGGCCTAGGATGCCCTTTTGCATAAGAACCATAGAGTATGATTTTAGTAATATGGATATTATGTCGCTTTAATTCCTCTCTATATTCTCTGACTATCTTTTTTATTTCAGGCATGTTCTTAACCATCTAAAAACCTCTTTGGTTTCTTTATATAATCTCTGCACAAAAATTTTAGTATATCGCTTGTAAAGTTTAGCAACGTCTTCAGGATACTTAGTCCCAATGTAGTGTGGTGTCAAGCTAAATATGAACCTCTTTTTATCTGCTGGGATATCACCAAGTTTAGCTTGATCAAGCAAAATTTTAAAGTTGTGCGTAGGCAAAGGAATCTCGTTTGTGCGCTCAGCTATTATTGCCTTTAGCAACTTTTCTATTGCTTGATGACAAAAATGCGCTGAATAATAGACTCTACTTCTGCGATGCAGAAGTTCTTTTGCAAGCGCAAGGTCATTTATAGCTAATTCAAGCCAGGTCTTTGTTTTCTTTTTCATCTTTGAAGTTAATTATAACAAAATGATAAAGATAATCAATATTTATTTTAAATAATGTGGTGAGTAAACAAAAAGGGCGGCTGATTCAGCCGCCCCTTGAGATTCTGTAGTTGCCCATCCGCCTTCGCCCATCAGAAGTAGACAATGGTATGGGCTTCGGTGGATTGTCCGCCGAAGCTCTTACCACAGCTTTCCAAGTTGAAGAGCGAAGGCGGACAATTTATTGGGCTATTCAGTAGCTACCCCTTAAGGGGTAGCTACTACTACTACTTGTTGCCTAAAATTTGTATGTGCCGGCAAAACTCATTGCAGTTTCATCAATAAATCTGCCTTCAAGATTCAATTTCCAGTTCTCTCCGAGCCTGTAATCTGTTCCAAGAAATACTCCAAAATTCTTGTCTGCCTCTATTTTTTTGCCTGTTGTTGTAGTGCCTGCGCTGGAATCATACCACTTGTAATCCATCTCAAAATCACTGTATTTTACGCCAAGATAAGGCATAAATCTTGCTATATCCTTTGCAACTAAGAAAGAGATTTGCCATTCTCTCCAGTCTTCAAAAGTAAGTGTATCATTAGGGTCAAGATACCTGCTTTTTACATCCAAATCCCCTGCTGAAAAATATTCTGCTCCAAGTAACAGCTTTAAACCATTCTCCTCGTTTTCATAAACCTTAGAATCAAGTCCAATGCCCCATAGAAAACCCTCCTCTGTAACTTGCTTCTCATCAGCATCCTTGTATCTTAAATCCCCTGCTCCAAGCTTAACTTTCAATGCCAGCCTGTCAAGTAGTCCATAAGCAAGAGTTGCAAGATACTGATTGCTTTTCAGCTCGGCACTCTGGTTTTGAGTAACATCCTTTACCTCTCTTTTGGTCATAAAATTCGTCTCAAATCCAACTGCTAATTCTCCTTTCTCAGGAATATCTCCCCCAACAGAAGACGCATTTACAACTGAAGCTAAACCAAAAATAAATGTTACTGCCATAACTGATACAAGTAGTCTTCTCATTCATACCACCTCGTATAATATGTTTTTGCTGCTATTTACTGGTTAATGGAAAATTATTGAAAGCATGCCTCTTACTTTACACCCCTTTCCCGGCAGATTTGCTTTCTCTCGTTTATTACTGAGTAATTCCTTGCTCAAAAGGCAGATTTTCAAAGGGATTGTCCTCAAGCTGTAAATCAAGCATTTGCCTTTTCACATAAAATCTGCGATGCCATTCTGTATAGCAAAGAAGGCTTTCATAAGGGAATGGTCTTTTTTGCCCGGACGAGATTCTATGCCACTTGAAACATCTACTGCGTAGGGTTGTACCTTCTTTATAGCTATTGCTACGTTATCTGGTGTTAATCCGCCAGCAAGTATAATCGGCCTATTCTTAACAGACCGCTTTATTAATCTCCAATCAAAAGACCTGCCTGTTCCGCCAAATCTCTTTTCATCAAATGTATCGAGCAGGATTGCATCCGCTTTATTAAAAGCGCTTATTATCTTTAAGCTCTTCTTGTCCTTGACCCTTATTGCCTTTATAACCTTTATATCCTTAAAAGAAGAACAATATCCTGGAGTCTCATCGCCATGAAATTGAACAGCAGTCAAGCCACAACTTTTTATAATATCCTTGACCCGCTGCTTCTTTTCATTTACAAATACCCCGACCCTCTCAATGAAAGGTGGAATTCTTTCTATTATCTTCTTTGCGGTCTCTACGGATACTTTTCTCGGCGAGTGCTTGTAAAATACAAATCCAAGGGCATCCGCGCCATTTCTGACTGCCTCTTCTGCATCCCTTAGATTCGTTATGCCACAGACTTTTACCCGTATCCTCATTTAGCCATCAAGTCTCGCACTTTCTTCGCTATATCTTTACTCCTCACAAAAATCTCACCTACCAATACAGCATCAATACCAAGCTTTCTCAAATATTGCACATCTTTGTAATTTCGTATTCCACTTTCACTTACCTTTATGATATCTTCAGGTATCTTCTTTATCAGCCTTTCAGTAACCTTTAAATCTACTCTAAAAGTCTTAAGGTCGCGGTTATTAATACCTATTATATCGGGCCTAATAGCTATTGCCTTCCTTAGGTCACTTTCAGAGTGGACCTCCACCATTATGTCCATCCCAAGGCTCCCTGCTAAAGAATAAAGCTGATTTAATCTCTTCTCTGGCAGTATTTGAGGAATCAATAAGATTGCATCTGCGCCAAATGCCTTTGACTCATAGACCTGATATTCATCAATTATAAAATCCTTCCTTAAGACAGGCAAAGAGCAAGCCTCTTTAACAATACTTAAATGCAAAATATCCCCGCCAAAAAACCCCCTATCTGTCAACACTGAAATCGCAGACGCTCCCGAGCCCTCGTATATCTTTGCAAGCCTTTCAGGTCGGAGCCCACATCCAAAAGCGCCTCTGGAAGGGGAGCTATATTTTATCTCCGCAATAAGTTTTATAGAATTAGCTCTTCTGATGCAATCTTTAAAGGACCTGACCTTGCTAGAAATAGAAAGTCTTTCTGTAATGCTCTCTCTCAGTTCAATCGCCTTTGCAATCCCCACCTCTCTCTGTTTCTCTATAATTATCTTTTTCAAAAAATTATTCATTGCTGAATCGCTTTAAGGCCTCTATTTTTTCAAAGGCCTTTTTAGAATCTATTGAATCAGACGCAAGCTTCACCCCTGATTTATAATCCTTAGCAACCCCTGCAGCTACAAGCGCGCAAGAGGCATTCATTAAAACTATATTTCTCCTTGGCCCTTTCTCTCCTTTTAGGATATTTAAAACAATCCCTACGTTTTCTTCTATGCTCTTACCTGATTTTATATCTTCAAGAGAACCTTTCTTTACTCCAAAGTCCTCAGGGCTCAAGAAAAAATTAAAGACCTTCCCATCTCTGACTTCAGAAACCTTTGTCCTGTCTGTAATAGTTATCTCATCCAATCCATCCATTCCATGCACTACAAATGCCCTCTTTGTGCCTAAATTATTTAATACCCGGGCAAGCGTCTCAACCAGGCCTTCTTCATATACACCCATTAGTTGACTCGAAGCAAATGCAGGGCTTGTCAATGGCCCGAGTATATTAAATATGGTTCTGATTCCTATCTCGCGCCTCGGGCCTATTGCAAATTTCATAGCTGGATGAAAAAGGGGTGCAAACAAAAATCCTATACCTATTTTTTCAATACAGGCCTTAACCTTTTCTGGAGGTAACTCTATCCTTATGCCCAATGCCTGCATAAGGTCAGCGCTGCCACAACCGCTTGAAACGCCGCGGTTGCCATGTTTAGCCACTTTCACACCCGCCCCGCTTACAACAAAGGCAACTGTTGTAGATATATTAAAGGAATCTATCCTGCTTCCGCCAGTACCGCAAGTATCAATCAAGGCAGTATCTCTCTGGTCTATTGAGAGCCTTGCCACCTTCTCGCGCATCACTATTGCTGCGCCTGTGATTTCTTCAATGCTCTCCCCTTTCATCCTGAGTGCAGTTATAAAGGAGCTAATCTGGGCAGAACTTGCCTCTCCTGACATAATCTCGTTCATTGTGGCAATCATCTCTTCGCGGGTAAGGTCTACCCTTTGAACAACCTTTGATATGGCTTCTTTTATCATAATCGAATTATATCCTGATGAAATTCCTCAGCAAATCCTTCCCTACCTTAGTCAATATTGATTCAGGATGAAACTGAACGCCCCACGCTGGAAAATCTTTATGTTTTAAACCCATTATCTCTTCCTCTTTTGTCCAGGCAGTTATCTCAAGACAATCAGGCAGGGTCTCTCTTTGGACAAGCAAAGAGTGGTATCTTGTAGCTTCAAACGGATTGGGGAGTTTTGAGAATATAGTCTTTTCATTATGATAAATTGTGGAGGTCTTCCCATGCATAAGTCTATTTGCGCCAACAATCTCCCCTCCAAAGACCTCGCCTAAACACTGATGACCTAAACATACGCCCAATATTGGAATCTTCCCGCTAAACTCTCTTATCAGCTCATTTGATATCCCAGCATCAGTGGGTCTTCCTGGCCCAGGCGAGATTACTATGTGGTCAGGTTTTAATTTTTTTATCCCCTCAATTGTAATCTTATCGTTTCTATATACAACAAGCTTCTGTCCCATCTCACCTAAATATTGGACTAAATTATAAGTGAATGAGTCATAGTTATCAATCATTAGAATCATTCTAATCCCCTCTCCGCTATCTCAATCGCCCTAAAGAGCGCCTTTGCTTTATTTACAGTCTCTTGATACTCTCTTTTTGGCACAGAATCTGCAACAATCCCTGCACCTGCCTGGACAAAGGCCTCATCCCCCTTTATAATTATTGTCCTAATATTTATACAGGTATCCATATTGCCAGAGAAACTAAAATATCCCACAGCCCCTGCATATGGCCCGCGCCTTACATTTTCAAGCTCATCGATTATCTCCATAGCCCTTATCTTTGGTGCTCCAGTCACTGTCCCTGCTGGGAATGTAGCTCTGAAGGTATCAAAGCAATCCTTTCCGTCCTCCAGCACCCCTTCGCAATTGCTCACAATATGCATAACATGAGAAAACCTCTCTACGGTCATAAACTCTGAGACCTTCACTGAGCCCATCTTGCATACGCGGCCTATGTCATTTCTGCCAAGGTCCACAAGCATCACATGTTCAGCGCGCTCCTTTGTATCAGCCAATAATTCCTTCTCAAGGGCTTTATCCTCATTGTCATCCCTGCCGCGCTGCCTTGTCCCAGCAATGGGCCTCGTCTCAACCCGGCCATCTTCGCACCTGACCAGTAGTTCCGGCGAAGAGCCGACCAACTTTAGAGCTTTAAAGTTTAGATAATACATATAAGGCGAGGGATTTATGGAGCGGAGCGCCCTGTAGATTAAAAATGGTTCAGCGCTTATCTTTGTTCTGAATCTCTGCGAAAGCACAGCCTGAATTATATCCCCCCTTTTAATATATCTCTTTGCTTTTTTAACTATATCCTTAAACTCTGATTTTGTAAAATTCGATTCTATCTTATTTTTATATCTCTGACTTTTAACTTTTGATTTTTGACTTTTAATCGGCCTATTCAATCTTTCAATAATCTCTTCTATCTTTTTGACTGTCTTATCATATATACTTCCAGCTTCCAGCTTCCAGCTTCCAGCTTTATTTAAATACGCATTTACCACTATCTTCATCTTATGTGTAGAATGGTCAAAGATAATCAGGCTATCTGCTAATATTAGCATCGTATCTGGAAACTGTAGCGCATCAAAATTTTTATCCGGAAGCTCTTCAAAAAACCTTACAAGGTCATAACCTAAAAAACCTACGAGTCCACCGCAGAACCTCGGCAGACCCTCAGAC
>JBBIOC010000015.1:12770-18100 GCA_037443585.1 Candidatus Omnitrophota bacterium | reverse complement strand
GTCGTCTCATTTACATCGCGCGAAGGGTTTATCCTGAGTTTATTGCCTTCAAGTTCAATCCCTGCGATGTCCATCCCTATTGTTGAGTCGCCCGGAGAACTGGTATAGACAGGAACACCTGCCCGGTATGCAGAAGCAAGCACAGAGACCCTTTTTTTAAGTTTACGCGTCTCCCATTCATTAGCATATTTCCCTAATAAATAGTACAGTTCAGCAGTGGACATCTCTTTTTGAAACTCAGGCTGAATTACAATGGCTCGGAGAATCTCATCTGTTGCCATAAGGCAGTCAGTATAGCCTAAAAATATATCGTATATTCTAACTATATCATTCCTGCGCAGGTCAGCATCATCTGCCAAATGAGTCCCCACATGAATTGGAAAATTAAGTGCAAAATGAAGGTCGTGGTACATATTGGCACCAGTTGAAACAATCCAATCAACAAAACCTGCTTCTATCAAAGGGGCCAGGCAGGAAGAGCCCAGCCCTGCCGGGGTCAATGCACCCGCAAGACTCATTCCAACAGTTACATCGCTATCGAGCATCTTCTCTGCAAAAAGACGACAGCCCTCTTTTAACCTTGCAGAATTATAAGCAAGAAAAGACTTCTCAATGAGGGCGTTCAATTGTTCTTTGCCTGTTATACCTTCTGGCAATATACGCTTGCCAGAAAGGTATCTCTTCTTATTGGGGCAAGACCTCTTTCTCAACCATTCAGGAACTTCGCTCAAGTCTTTTCTAATGCGATGGTTTCTCTTCATTTGACCTCCTTATAGTGCAAGAAATATACTAATATTATGCACAGATGATCACAGATTAAAAGATACAGATTAGCACAGATTAAAGTAAAAGAAAGAGCTTTTCGTCATATCTGTGTTAATCTGCGAAGAAATATTTTTCGTTTATTAAATCTGTGCTCATCTGTGCTTTAAGGTATACACACTACCTTTGCCTGTGGAAAACTATTAAACTGTGTTGCGCTTGCAATAGAATAAGCGCCTATATTTTCTACATAAATTATATCACCTATCTCAAGTTCAGGCAGCTCTTCTGTATAAGAGATTACATCTAAGGAATCGCATGTAGGCCCTGCGAGCGTTGATATCTGTGTAGGGCCTTTACGAAATACCTTATATTCATATTTACAATGGTCAAATACTATCCCGGAAAGGACTCCATATACGCCATCGTCTAAATAATACCAGTGCTTATTCGCTCTGATAGACTTTCCAATTACGCGCATAACAAGTATACATGCCGGACCCACTATAATCCTTCCGGGCTCTGCAATAATCCTTATGCTGGAATCAAAAAGTCGTTCCAATTCTCTATTAATCACAGGCGCCATCTCTTCAAAGAGGTCCTCTTCATTTTCAAAATGGCGAATTGGAAATCCACCGCCTATATCTAACAAATCCAAAGGTAATTGTTTCAACCTCGCATCCCGCATAATTATTGATGCAGTCTCAAATGCCTCTACATAATTCGATACCTGAGTGCATTGTGAACCAACATGAAAACTTACACCCACAGGTTTTAATCCAAGCCTATGTGCCTTTATTAAAAGGGGTATGGCATCTGCAGGGTCTGCACCAAATTTTATAGAAAGCTCTACAACCGAACCTACATTCGGAACCTTAATCCGGACAAGGACATTTGCGCTAGGACAATACCGTGCAATCTTATTCAATTCATATTCAGAATCAAATGTCATTAAGGTAACGCCCTTTGTCTGTGCGTATTCTAAGGCATCTATACGCTTTATAGTATTCGAGAATATAAGATTTTCTGGCTTCGCACCAAGTCTTAAGACTGCCTCTATCTCTTGTTCAGAGGCTACATCAAACGAGAAACCTTTCTGAATCAAGGGCTTCAAAATCTCTGGATGGGAATTTGCCTTCATTGCGTAATAAGCCGTTATGCGCGGGAGTAGTCTATTGAATCTCTCTACCCCATTACACAATCTGGACTTGCTAATCAGAAATAAAGGGGTTTGATATTTTCTGACAAGGCTTGAAATATACCTTTGGGAAATCTTATTTTGTAAAGTCTCTTTTGGCTGGACAGTCTCTGTCTGATATATCATAATCTTCTTGCATCCTATATTATATTATGTTAATATTAAAAATCAAAGGAGAATTTAACAAATGTCAAAGGTTTGCGAAATCTGTGGCAAAGGACCTTCAGCTGGAAGAACTATCACGCGCAGAGGTCTTGCAAAGAAAAAGGGCGGAGTTGGAAGAAAGATTACCGGCATAACCCGCAGAAGATTCCTGCCAAATCTCCAGACTGTGAGTGCAGTTATAAATGGCGCAACGCGAAGGATAAAGGTCTGCACTGCATGCCTAAAGGCAGGGAAGGTGGTAAAGAGTATTTGATTCAGCTCTCTTTTTCAATAACCCTTCGATAAATTTCTAAGAATTCTACTGGCAATACTACTGTCATACCTTGTCGTTTTTTCACTGGATAATGTTTCAGATTCCCTGTAACCAAACATTGAGCCTTTCCTGCTAAGGCTACCTCTAAGAAAGGTTCATCGTTTGGGTCAGGTAATTTTTTAGCGAGCGGGTTTGCTGCAACCGGATAGCCGCAGGCCTCTATTTGTTCAAGTAGATAATCGACGTGGACCTGGTCAAAAAGAAATTTTGGACGCAATAAAACATTCCGATATTCAGAGATAATGCGTGCATCATAGCAAATCTCTAAGACTCCAGAAGAAGTCATCCGGACAATTTCAGCTGGCGCACCAAAGGGGCAAAGTAAGCCGGATATGAGTACATTTGTATCGAGAGCTATTTTCATTTACGAGTCTTTCTTGCAGCAGAGATCTCAGCATTGATTTCATCCAAGGAGAGTTTATCTTTACCTGTTTCTATGGAGCGTTTCTGCATATAAATCACTGCGTTTTCTGCACGAATACGTCGCATCATGGCAAGCGACCTCTCCAATGTCTCTTCAGAAGTTAAAGTAACAATGGCAAAAGGTTTCCCATTTAAAGTAAGCACTATATCCTTTTCTTCCAAAAGAGACTGGCGAATTTGAGCTGGCTTATTACGTAAGTCTCTCACAGTTACAAAACGCATATAAAACCTCCATTTCTTTTGTCATCAAATAGTATATACAATTATCACACAATTGTCAACGATAAATCTACACACTCCAGAAACGTCTACCAATTCAATCGGGAACCTGTCTTCAATCTAAGCAGGAACCTGTCATATTAAAAGAGAACGTTCAAAAACTCCCTCTCAAAATCCTAAAACATCTCTTAGATTCTTTTCTACAACTTGAAGGTCTCTTACAGAAAGTTTGCCCAATCTACGCTCTATCATATCCTGCTTTATAGTGCGGAGAATAGCTGTAACTAAAGAGGGATGCAATAAATTTGCTTCTTTCCAATACTTAAGTCTTGTATCTCCAATTAAACAGCGCTCTACATTACTGGTAATAGCTGCCATGATTATTTCCTGACGACTAGCATTGTAGTCTTCATTACTTACTATCAAAGCAGGCCGAAGCTTTATCCCCTTCTCATCAGAAAACAAAAACTTAACTAATACCACGTCTCCACGACTATACTTTATCATACTCAGAGTCCTTTTTATTATCCCATAATTTAGATAAAACTGGGTCTGTCTGGCCAGACATAGTCAGCAAACCTTCTTTTTCCAAATCAGACTCTAAACGATCTTTAACAGCTTCAAGCACATATTCGCGGACTGTCTTATCATAAAGCGCTGCGCTCATCTTTATCTTACGGTGTTCCTCAGGGTTTACATCAATACTTAGCCGATAGTATCTTGTTCTCCTTGCAGCCATATCTACCACCTCCAACTCAAATTTATCACAAATACTTAAATGTGTCAATACTTAATTTTACAAAATCCGCTTTAACTTTCTAATGACGAAGGTCTGACGTCTTCTATATTCAATTGAATCGAAGAGACCCCTTGCCAGTCATTGATCTCTACTGTATAGGCAAGGTCAAATTCCTTCTGGCTCTTCAATAAATTCCTAATAGAACTATCCTCGCACATTCTAAAACCTATTGCCTCAAAAGAAAATTTCCCATCTGTAACAATGAGTTTTAAATGGCCCCTCCCAACAACCTGTTCTGGCCTCTTCAGTCTTAAATTTTTTGTGGCAAAGATGGGTGCAGGATTTGACTGGCCAAAAGGTTCAAGGTTCTGGATTTCTTCCAGAAGTCTAAAGTCAATCTCCTTAAATTGAATAAAGGCATCTATATTTAACTTTGGAATAAGGTCTTCGGCTGAAAGCGCTTTACTTGCAAACTGATTTATTGTATCAATAAATTTTTTAAGATTCTCTTTTAGAATCGTAAGACCGCAGGCAAACTTGTGACCGCCAAAACTTCTTAAAAGACTCTCGCAATTAACGAGCGCCTCAAATAGATGGAAATTCTCTATTGAGCGACCAGAACCCCTTCCAAGTCCATCTTTCATAGAAATCATTATTGTAGGGCGATAATATCTCTCAGCAAGCTTTGAGGCAACAATGCCAATAACACCTGGATGCCAGTCCTCCTGACAGAGCACAATAACCTTGTGTTCCTTAAAATTTATCTCTTTTTCTAATCTCTCTATTGCCTCCCTTAATGTAGTATTTTCAATCCTCTGGCGCCGTCTATTTTCCTGGTCTAATTCTGTTGCAAGTTCTAATGCCTCTTCTTTATCTGTACTCAACAGAAGTTTCAATGCTGCATCTGAATTGCCAAGCCTTCCAGTTGCATTTATCCTCGGCCCGAGTATAAAGGCAATGTCATATGAATTTAGAGCCCTGTTTCTAATCCCTGCTACTTCCATAAGCGCCTTAAGACCCAATTTAGAAGTCTTTGAAAGTTCCTTTAGGCCCTGCCTGGCAAAAAATCTATTCTCTCCAACAAGTGGAACTATGTCAGAAACAGTCCCTAAGGCAACAAGGTCTAAATTGGGCTCCAATTCTTTATCGGCCTTTGCGCCAAGTAAGGCTTCGCAGACTTTAAATGCCAGGGCAACGCCTGAAAGCGACTTATCAGGATATTCACAGCCTTTCTGAAAAGGGTCGATTATGCTGAAAGCATTAGGCAGGCTTTTGGAAGGCTGGTGGTGGTCTATGATTATGGCATCAATATTAAATTTATTCAATAATTTGACCTCTTCGTAACTTGTAATGCCACAATCTACTGTAATAAGTAAGTCTGTTCCAATCTTTTTTGCATACTGAACCCCTGCCATGCCTAAGCCGTATCCTTGAGTGAGCCTGTTTGGGATAAATGAATCTACTTCCACGCCTAACTTTCTTAAAACTAATAGCAGTAACGCTGCCCCGCA
>JBBIOC010000015.1:0-12741 GCA_037443585.1 Candidatus Omnitrophota bacterium | reverse complement strand
CTCTATTATCTATTGCCTGATTAATGCGCAAAACCGCCTTATCTATCCCCTTTAATAAAAATGGGTCATGGAGGCCCCAGTGAGCAGGTTCTAAAAATTTTTTTGCTGTTGAGACACTGTTTATATTTCGGTTTAGAAGGAGCTGGGCAATTAGAGGTGGGATATTCAGGGAATCACTTAAGCACTTCTGTAACTCTTTATTCTCTTCTGCTATTTTCCAGAGTTTCATTATTTCGTAAATTTATAGCACAGATGACCACAGATTAAAAGAAACAGATAATCACAGATATCTGTGATTATCTGTGGAAGCGTGAGTTTATCTCGAAATCTGTGCTAATCTGTGCATTATCTTTTGCCAGTACCATGCGCCTGCCAGGCGATAACGAGTGGAGAGGCTATATACACAGTAGAGTAAACGCCTGAGATAGAACCAACTAAGAGGCAGAAGGCAAAGTCATTTAAGACCTCGCCACCAAATAAAAATATTGCAATAACAGCTAAAAGGGTTGTCAAAGAAGTAAGAAGCGTTCTCGAGAGAGTCTGATTTACACTTAAGTTTACAATATCTTTAAGGCTTAGTTTTCTATAAACCTTCAGGTTTTCCCTGATGCGGTCATATATGACTATAGTATCATTTATCGAATAACCTGCAATTGTCAATAGACCCGCAACAATAGTCAGGCTGATTTCGCGATGGGTCACTGCAAGCAGACCCACTGCTACAAAAACATCGTGGAAGAGCGCCAGAACACCTGCAGTAGCATACGAGAGATTTTTAAAACGGATACCTACGTAAATAAGAATCCCTATGAGTGAATAAATAAGTGCCAAGACCGCCCTTTTTCGCAAATCCTTACCAACAGATGGGCCTACCTTTTCTATACGCAGGACTTCAAATCTATTTTCCTTAAACCGCTCGAGAAATTTTTCATTTATAGCCTGAAAGGCATCGCTGGTTGTCTTAATCAAAACCTGATTAGGTTTTCCAAATTGCTGAATAGATGCCTCGCCAAGCCCAATCTCTCTAAGAGACTCCCTTATGCTATCTATCCTAACAGGCTGTGCAAATTGATACTCCTGCATCTGTCCGCCTGTAAAATCAACACCGTATGCGTTTTCTCCACGAATAAAAAAATAAATAAGGCCTCCTACAACAACTATAAGTGAAGTTATATAACAAAACCACCTCTTGCCTATAAAGTCAATCTTTGTCTGGGGTAAAAACTTAAGCATCGGCAGTTTGCTGAAGCCTTTAGACAATCTCAGAAGGTCAAATATTATACGAGTGACGAAGATTGCAGTAAACATACTTGCGATTATACCTATTGTAAGGGTCACGCCAAAGCCTCGTATTGGACCTGTGCCAAATTGAAATAAAAGGGCGGCTGCAATAAGGGTAGTTATATTTGAATCAAATATTGCTGAAAATGCCTTGTGATAACCTGTGGTAATGGCACTCTGTATGTGCTTTCCTGTAGCAAGCTCCTCCCTTATGCGCTCATATATCAGGACGTTTGCATCAACAGCCATACCAACAGTCAATATCATACCAGCTATGCCAGGCAAGGTAAGGGTAGTTCCAAACCAGCCAAGCGTGCCGAGAATTATTATAAAATTGAGCAACATTGCAAAGCTTGCAATCAGGCCTGCCAAGAGATAATAGACAATCATAAAACCAATTACTAAAAGTCCGCCAATTATGGAGGCCTGGATACCACTTCTTATAGAATCCTTGCCAAGCAGAGGCCCCACTGTGCGCTCCTCTTCAACATAGATAGGCGCGGGAAGTGCACCTGCGCGCAGGACTATTGAAAGGTCATTTGCCTCTGCTGTAGTGAACCTTCCTGTAATTACAGCCTGGCCTGATGGGATTTTTTCATTTATTCTTGGAGCAGACTGAAGTTTGTCATCCAGCACAATTGCAAGCCGTCTGCCGACATTAGCACCTGTAACCTCAGCAAAGACCTTTGCACCTTTCGGGTCAAATTCCAATGCCACTATAGGTTCATTAAACCTAGATTGGTCAAACTTGACACTGGCACTTATTAGTGAATTTCCTGTCAGGCTTGCTTCCTTATGTAAAAGCAGCTCCTCATCTCCAAGTCTTTTTAATTCATAGCCCTCTGGAACCTCTCCTGCGCGTGCCTTTGCAATCAACTCAGGATTGTCCTCAACAAGTTTAAATTCCAGAAGGGCGGTTCTGCCTATAAGGTCCAATGCGCGCTGACGGTCTGTTACGCCTGGAAGCTGGACAACTATCTCATCAGTTCCCTGACGATGGATAGAAGGCTCTCTGACGCCAAATTGGTCAACCCTATTTCTGATAATCTCTAATGCCCGTTCCTGCGCACCCTCTCTTGCCTCTTCAGAAAGTTTTGAGATATCAACCTTTAAAACAAGATGCATCCCACCCTGGAGGTCCAGGCCTAGATTTATCTTCTCCTTTAAAGGGAGCATCCCCCATAAAGAGAAGCCTATTATTGCAAGTGTAATTAATATGCGCCACTGTAGATTGCGGGTCATATGCCCTCCGTCAATGACTTTTCTTTAGATACGCCACTGCGCTTTTATCTATCTCTATTTTCACGTTCTCGTCAACCTTTAATACCAATGTAGTATCCTTTACGTTTACAATAGTGCCATGAATTCCACCTGTTGTAACAACCTCATCATTCTTTTTTAAATTCGCAATCATCTTCTCGTGTTCTTTTTTTATTTTTTGTTGGGGTTTTATAAGCAAAAAATAAAAAATTATAAATATAAGTATAATCGGGATGAAGCTGATTATTGGGCTGGGCTGGTTTGGCTGCATATCTTTCTCCTTTCACCATTCAATGTCTCTGTTTAAAAACTCTTTCTTAAACTCTAAAAACCTATCCTGCAATATAGCAGAGCGAATCCTTATCAATAAGTTTACATAAAAAAATACATTATGTAAAGAGACAAATCGTAAACCTAAAATCTCATCTGAATTAAAGAGGTGCCTCAAATATGCACGGGTATGATTTTTGCAGACGATACAATTGCAACTCTCACTTAATGGCCGTAAATCTCGAGCATACTCTGCATTCCTGACTATAATCTTACCTTCATTTGTAAAGGCTGCGCCATTTCTCCCATTCCTTGTCGGCACAACACAGTCAAAGAGGTCAACCCCCATCTCTATCGCAATAAATAAATCCTTAGGCATGCCAATGCCCATTGCATAGTGTGGAAGGTTTTCAGGGATATATCTTACTGTATAGTCCATAATCTCATACATCAATTCCCTGGGCTCTCCAACGCTTAAACCTCCTATTGCATAACCATCGAATCCTATGTCGAGGAGTTTTTCTACTGCAGCCTTGCGCAGGTCAGGGTAGGTGCTTCCTTGAATAATCCCAAAGAGTAACCCTGAGCCCTGCCTCGCACCGAGGTGCCTGATATCTGGGTGCTCGGCACCGAGGTGAGCCCTGAGCCCTGAGCCTAATCGTTGTAATTCCTCTTTAGACCTTCGCGCCCAATCTGTTGTTCGTTTCAGTGATTGCTCAGCCCTGTCTCTTTCGCATGGAAACTTTAAACATTCATCGAGTATCATCATAATGTCACTTCCAAAAACAACCTGTAATCTAACTACCTCTTCGGGAGTAAGAAAATGTTTAGAGCCGTCAATATGAGACTGAAAACCAACCCCCTCTTCTGTAACCTTCATCAATGTAGCAAGGCTGAAGATTTGAAATCCACCACTATCTGTTAAGATAGGCCGATTCCAGTTCATAAATCTGTGGAGCCCGCCAGAATCTCTAATTATCTCTTCCCCGGGCCTTAAATAAAGGTGATATGTATTACTTAGCAAAACCTCTACGCCACAATAGAGCAGGTCTTCATTTGAAAGGGTCTTTACAGTCGCCTGTGTGCCAACAGGGATAAAATTAGGGGTATTGATAGTGCCATGGTTTGTCTTTAACCTTCCTATCCGCGCATTCGTATTCTTATCTTTATGAACTATTTCAAACATATCTTGCTTTCTAACCTGGTTAGATTTGTCGGATTGCAAAGCTAAAAGATTATAGAATCAACATTGCATCGCCATAGGAATAAAATCTGTATCGTTTTTCTATGGCTTCTCTATAAGATTTAAATAAAAGCTCCCTCCCACAAAATGCACTCGCGAGCATCAAAAGCGTAGTCTTTGGCAGATGGAAATTTGTTAACAGGCAGTCAACAAGTTTAAATTTATACGGAGGATATATAAACAAATCTGTAGTATGTGTTCGAAGTTTCGCTTCGAACACTTTTGAAACTATGGTTTCTAAAACACGGCAGGTCGTCGTTCCTACTGCAAAAACCCTGCCACCTTCTTTCTTCACCCTATCTAACCTATCTTTTGTATCTTCAGAAATCTCAAAATGCTCTTCTTCCATTTTATGCGAACTTATATCTTCGCATTTCACAGGTTTAAAGGTTCCATAGCCAATTTGTAAGGTCACATATTCTATATCTATGCCTTTATCTTCAATTTTTTTTAAGAGGCTCTTTGTAAAATGTAGACCCGCAGTCGGCGCTGCAATCGCCCCTTCTTTCTTTGCATAGACAGTCTGATATCTCTTCCTATCCATTTCAACTGACTCACGTTTAATATAAGGCGGCAGTGGCACCTTGCCAAATTTAGTTAAAAGGCTGTGGAAATTCCCATTGCAGCAGAATCTTAAGAATAGCCTGCCTTTATCTATTCTCGTAATATCTGCTTTCAATTCACCGTCTTTAAAATTAATACTGCCTCCGACTTTCAACCCTCTCAGTGGCTTAACCAAAGCTTCATATTCATTATCCTTTTCACTTTTCACTTTTAACCTTTCACTAACCCTTAATATTAAAACATCTACCTTGCCACCAGTCTCTTTCCTGCCAATCAGCCTCGCAGGCACCACCTTTGTATCATTCAACACAAGTGCATCGCCTTCATTAAAATATTCAACAATATCCTTGAATAACCTGTGTTCTATTTGTCCAGTATTTCTGTTTAAGACTAAAAGCCGTGACTCATCGCGTTTTTCGCAAGGGAACTGTGCTATGAGTTTTTTAGGCAAAGTATAATCAAAATCAGATAGTTTCAGTTTCAACATCTTATTTTTCAAAAAACCTGTTCAACCGCGTAGGTTGAACGGGTTGGAATCAGTTATTCTAATGCACCTATTTCCGCTCCAGTATAATAAAACTTTAATATCTCTTCAGCAGTCTTGCCAATCCGTGCCATATGATACGCACCCCACTGACACATACCAACACCATGGCCCCAACCAAAGCCTTCGAATTTCATCTTGTCATTTTTAAAAGAAATCTCAAAATTTGTACTGCGAATAATGTTAGCTCCTAAGAGCAATCTAAACTTATTCCCGGATATTGTAAAACTTGCCTCCCTGCCTTCAATCTTCACATTCAAAATTCTATTTGCTGAATCCCTATCCAGCACTTGAATGTTTAAAATACCGCCAGTAGAAAAACCATTATTTTCTAATTTTTCTTCAATTTCTAAAATAGGGATCTCCTTTGTCCATCTTAAATGCGGTGAATCAAAACAATAAGGGCAGGCCTTGCCCTTTAAAGGCAAAAGGTCTATCTTCCATAGGGTATCAGCATCTGAAGTCTTTCCGCCACAGGTAGCGTGATAATATGCTGGGAAGACCTGGCCATTAAATTTTAAAACTCGACCTCTGGTCAATATAACTGCTCGATTACTTCGGGCCTTTTCAGAAGTCCGGCCGCCATAGACCTGAGAATAGATATCAGATGTGAGGTCAAAATCCTTATCCTTATTTATCAAACTTTGATAGGCTGCATATGTGCGGCTTGCAATCGCCTGTGCCTTTAGAACCTCCATTGGCCAGCGGTGGGAGACCTCATGATAAAGAACGCCGTATAGATAATCCTCAACATCAATATAATTTACAGCTAAAAGTTTCATATCCTGTAATCTTATGATATCGATAGAACCTCTGAATTTTCTTCCATCTATAAGAATAGAGGAGTCTTTCTCTGGCAGGATTTTTATCCCAAAGATTCCAATGAGATTGTTGCCTATTTTAATCCCTGAGAAGTCTGGCTCTACATCGACCTCATGCAAATAAGCTCCCTTCATCAATTCTTCAAACGTATTCGGGGATACTATAGCATATGGTCCTACGATTTTGAGTCTAAATTTATCTGCCCCATTTATGACTGCTACCCTGATAATATAAGGTCTCTGTGAAGGCCTCTGCGCCATTGGGAAGCAAAGACTGGAAATAAAAATTAAAATGAGAATTAAAAAGAGGGGCAAGCTGAGTAGTCTAACTTTCATTGCCTTCTACCAAACAATAAGAAGATAAGTGTTAGGATTAGACTTATGAGGATGGATGTTGCCAAAGGAAAGTAAAATACAAAATTTTCTTTTTTTACATAGATATCGCCCGGGAGTCTGCCGATATAGGGGATCTTGCCCGCAAAGGTAAATAGTATTCCAATAATTATTAAAACAGCCCCAAAGAAAATTAGAATCTTTCCAAAACTAGATATTTCAAACATCTCAACCCCGCTCTAATTCAGAAAATATGCAACCGCAGTATCTCTGCCTATAAATCTGAATCTCTTTTGCTTTTGTTTGCGATTCCCTGAAGCCCGGCCGAAAATCCTTATAATAAAATTCAAGGCCAAAATTTTGGGCAAGCCTTCTTCCTATCTCCCTTAGCGAATCATGGTCCTGATAAGGGCTTATCAGCAATGTAGTAGAAAAGCCGTCAAAACCCTTCTCCTTTGCAAATGTTGCTGTGCGCTCAAGTCGTAAAGTCCAGCATCTTTGACATCGGCCCGGTTTAGAATAGTTATCTACTATCGCCTTAAAAAATTCCTTCATATCATAATCAGGGAAAAAGATCTTTAATGAATCACTGCGGGATGCCTCTTCGAGCGCCTGGCGGCGCCTGAGATATTCACTATATGGATGAATATTGGGATTAAAGAAAATTCCTGCAACCTCTTCAAACCTTTCTTTTAGAAGTTCGGCTATAGGATATAGCGAACAAGGACCGCAGCAGATATGCAGTAGTAGTTTCATATCTAAAACAGTTCCTTCTGCGTCTCTCTTTTATACGGCAGATTGAAATGCCCGTACGCAAGCCTCGTTGCCTCTCGCCCCCGAGAAGTGCGCTTGATAAAACCTATCTTTAATAAAAATGGTTCTACAATATCCACAATGGTATCGCTCTCTTCGTTCAAAGTAGCAGCAAGCGATTCTATGCCCACAGGCCCACCTTCATAAAAATCTATTATTGCCTTCAAAACCTTTCTATCTATATAGTCAAGGCCAGCCTTATCAATCCCTTGAGACTGTAAGGCCAAATCAACTATCTCTTTAGTAATAATCTTATTTCCCTTTACCTGAACATAGTCCCTTATTCGACGAAGCAATCTATTTGCAACCCTCGGGGTGCCCCTTGAGCGTCTGGCAATCTCAATGCTTGAGTCTTTATCTAATTCCACGCCCAATAATTTTTTCGAACGGTTTATTATCTTGACCAGGTCTTCAGGTTCATAGAAATCTAGGTGATAGAATATCCCGAACCTTCCTCTTAAGGGGGCAGTCAAAAGCCCTGCCCTCGTTGTAGCGCCCACAAGCGTGAAACGTTTCAGATTAAATTTAATCGTCTTTGCATAAGGGCCTTTATCTATTACAAAATCTATCTGAAAATTCTCCATTGCAGGGTAGATAAACTCCTCCACAACCTTTGAGAGCCTGTGTATCTCATCTATAAACAGAATATCGCCCTCTCCTAAATTCGTAAGTATGCCTATCAAGTCTCCTGCCCTCTCTATCGCTGGGCCTGAAGTAGCGGTTATCTTCGTATTCATCTCATGGGAAATAATATGGGCGAGTGTAGTCTTTCCCAACCCTGGCGGGCCTGAAAGGAGGATGTGTTCTAAAGGCTCCTTTCGCTTGTTCGCTGCCTTTATCGCAATATTTAGATTTTCAACAACCTCTTTCTGGCCTACAAAATCCTTCAGACTGGTAGGCCGCAAGGAGATATTTAATATTACATCGTCCTCTGTCTCTTCTCCAGTAATCAGCCGTTCTCGGTCATCTTTTATTTCTTCTTTTGCCATGTCTTCTGCTTATACACCTCATTCAACAAATCCTCTGCAGTCTTTATATCTGGATTCCTGCGCAATGCGTCCTCAAGCATCTGCTTCGCCTCGAATTTCTTATACTGAAGCTGTAAGAGCACATCCATTGCCTCTTGTTGGATGTCTTCTTTTTCCTTTAAAGGTTCAATATAGCCCTCATCCTGGATAAGGCCGAATTTTCCGACCTTTCCTTGAAGCTTTGCAATAATCTCTTTTGCCCGCTGTTCTCCTATCCCAGGAAGAGACTTTAAAAGTTCTATATCACCTAAGTCTATTGCCCTTGCTATTGTAGAGATTGGGAGGTTTAATGCCTTTACAGCAGCCTTTGGCCCTATACCAGAGACAGTGATAAACTTTTCAAAAAATTCCTTTTCAATCTCATTCAGGAATCCAATAAGAAAGGGATAGCTTTTTGAAGGTTCTACATGAAAATAGTGGTAGGTTATCAGACTCACGCACCCGTCTGAGTCTACACTATTCCCCAGATAGCGCATCACCGCGCCAGGGATGAGGATTTCGTAGCATAGGCCATTTACATCCAGCAATATACAGTCCTCACGCTTCTCTATCAGTTTTCCTGAAATGCGCGATATCATAATTCCATTCGAAAATCAAAATGACAAGTTCGTTTAGTCCGTTAGGTCCGTTGAGTCCGTTGTGCCCGTTGAATGGGCTAAACGGACATAACGGGCTCAACGGGCTAAACGAACTATTTGATTTTTAATATTTGATTTACTAATATACGCATGGCACATTGCCAGTGCAAGCGCATCAGTTACATCTAAAAGCTCTGGGATTCGCTTTAATCCCAAAAGACTTACCACGGTTCTCTGGATTTGCTCCTTTGAGCCGTGGCCCCTGCCTACTATTGACTTCTTTATTCTTGTGCTCGGATAACTTATCAAGGGAATCCCACATTGACTACAGGCCAGACATATCACTCCTCTTGCATGCCCCATCAATATTGAGGTGCGCGGATGTTTGTAATGGGAGTATAATTCTTCTAAGACCAAAACGTCGGGTTTGGTCTCTTTGATGAGTCTTATTAATTTTTGATAAATCTCTGAAAGCCTATTATCTATAGATTCACTTTGGTGCGAACGGATGGCTCCTGCTTCAATCAATCGAAAATTATCTCCATTTATATCTATCAAACCATAGCCAGTAATCCCGAGCCCTGGGTCTATGCCGAGTATACGCATAAGATAATGTTAAAAAACTTTTTAATAAAGCACAGATGATCGCAGATTTCATGTTAAACTCATGTTTTCACAGATGATCACAGATATCTGTGATCATCTGTGAGCTTTTCATCTGTGCTCATCTGTGCTTCAATTTTCGGACGACGATGCCACCTCCTGCATCACCTCATCAGGAATATCAAAGTTTGCATAAACATTCTGCACATCATCGTGGTCTTCGAGTGCCTCTACCAGACTCAATAACTGCTTTGCCTCCTGTCCGACTAATCTTATCGTGGTATTGGGTATCAGGGTAATCTCTGCGCTCTTCCAGACAATATTATTTTTCTTAAGTGCCTCCTTCACCTGTTCGAAATCCTTTACCTCTGTAGTTATCTCATATTCATCTATTTCAGTTGTCATATCCAGAGCGCCGCTATCGAGGACAATTGACATAAGCCTATCCTCTTCTATGACCTTCCTATCAATTACAATAAAACCCTTTTTCTGAAACATCCAGCTCACTGAACCTGCGCCTGCAACGTAACCGCCTTTTTTAGAGAAGGTATTTCTAATCTCTGAGGTGGTGCGGTTCTTATTGTCAGTCAAAACCTCTACCATGATTGCTATGCCGCCTGGGGCATAGCCCTCGATTGTAAACTCTTCATAGCTCGTCCCCTCGAGTTCGCCTGTCCCTTTCTTTATTGCCCGCTCAATATTATCCTGCGGCATACTCGATTCTTTTGCCTTTTCAATAACAGTCCTCAGGCGCGGATTTGCCTCAGGGTTCCCGCCGCCCTGCCTGGCTGCAATTGTTATCTCGCGTATAAGCTTTGTAAAAGTTTTGCCCCTCTGCGCATCCTGAGCTGCTTTCTTATGTTTTATTGTAGCCCATTTTGAATGACCGGACATATTGCCCTCCTTAAAATAATAAAATTGTTATATTGCTATACTGTTAAATTGCTAAACTGAATTTGACAATTTAGTAGTTTAACAATATAACAGTTTAGCCATATAGCAATTTAACAATAACATTCTACTTCTCCTGTTCTTCTCTTTTCTGCGCCTGATACTGCGCAATAATAGTCTGCGCTATCTTAACAGGAACCTCCTCGTAATGTGAAAATTTCATAGAATAGGAACCGCGGCACCCTGTCATAGAGCGGAGCTCGCTTGCATATTTAAACATCTCTGCAAGAGGCGCCTGTGCCTTGATTGCCTGGGATTTAGAGTGGACTTCCATTCCAATGATTCTCCCCCGACGAGAATTCAGATTCCCTGCTATATCACCCATAAACTCTTCAGGCACATCCACCACTACATTCATAATCGGCTCCAAGAGTACAGGGCTTGCCTCAAGCGCGCCTTTTCTAAACGCCATTGCACCTGCAATCTTAAAGGCAATGTCTGAAGAATCTACTACATGATAAGAACCGTCGTATAAAGTAACCCTGATATCAATTACAGGATAACCTGCCAGAACCCCCTCTGCCATTGCCTCTCGCACGCCTTTTTCAACCGCAGGGATATAATTCTTTGGAATAGCCCCACCAACAATCTTGTCAACAAACTCAAAACCAGAACCTCTCGGGAGGGGCTCTGTTTGAAGCCATACATCTCCATATTGACCCCGTCCACCTGACTGACGCTTATACTTACCCTGAACCTTTGAGAGTTTTGTAACAGTCTCTTTATATGCAACCTTGGGCGTACCTATATCAACCTCTACGCCAAACCTCTTTTTCAATCTTCCTATCATAACATCTATATGAAGGTCGCCAATCCCAGAGATAATCAACTCCTTGGTCTGCTCATCCCTTCCCACCCTTAATGTCATATCCTCACTCGCCAATTTTTGAAGGGCCCCGGATATCTTCTCTTCATCCCCGCGAGACTTTGGTTTTACAGAAGAAGATATGGCAGGTTCAGGAAAAGGTATGGTCTCAAATAAAACTTGATTTTTTTCATCGCACAGTGTATCGCCGATATTTGTATCTTTTAGTTTTGCAACTGCTACAATGTCGCCGGCTATAGCCTCATTAATAGGCTGCTGGTCTTTGCCGTGCATAAGAAAGAGTTGTCCAATCCTCTCTTTTGACTGCTGGGTTGAATTATAGAATCCGCTGTCTGACTTAATGCCCCCTGAAAATATTCTAAATATAGTCAATTGTCCTACATATGGGTCTGAGATAGTCTTAAATACCTGCGCGGAAAAAGGCGCAGATTCCTTAAATTCAACTGACCTTTCTTCATTGTTTGCCAATTTATAAAACTTCTGCGGCCTCTCATCCGGCGCAGGGGCAAGTTTCAAAAGCCAGCTAAGCAATTCCTTGACGCCGATATTATTTGTAGCTGAGCCACAGAAGATTGGGAAGACCTCCCGTTTTAATACTGCATCCCTTAAACTTCCAGCGACCTCTTCTTCTGTAAGAGAAGCGCCGCCTAAATACCTTTCAAGGAGGGCATCATTTTTTTCTGCTGCGGTTTCTATAAGGCCTTCTCTAAATTTTGCTGCCAATTCTTTATCCTTGCCTGTCAGCGCCTCAATCTCTTTCTCAGATAAAAGGTTTACCACTGCCTTGAACGTAGAGGCAATGCCAACTGGAAATTGAACAGGCACGCACCCCTGACCAAACTGCTTTTTGAGTGCCTCTACGCAGGATAGAAACTCTGCATTTTCCTTATCAACTTTATTTATAAAAAATAATGCGGGCAGGTTATGCTGGCTCAAGTTTTCCCAGACCCGTTCTGTTCCAACCTCTATGCCTGCTGTGGCATCGAGCAGGACAACTGCAGAATCAACTGCATAAAGCGCGCTTATCAATTCTCCAATAAAATCTGCATAACCTGGCGTATCTACTATATGAACCCTGTATCTTTGAATATTTAAATTTACTACCTTTGAATTTATAGAAGTCCTTCTTTCAATCTCGTCGGGACTGTAATCGCAGACAGTATTTCCTTCGTCTACTTTCCCGAATCGATTAGATGCGCCAGAATTAAAAAGGAGCGCTTCAATCAATGAGGTCTTGCCGCTCCCTGCATGTGAAACAAATGCAATATTACGGATATCTTTAATAGTATAGTCAGCCAAATTGTCCTCCAAGTTAAAAATTATTTTTTATATAATACCATAAAATAAAATCTGAGTAAATAAAAAAGGGCGTTACTCAAAAATTTTTTGAGAGACGCCCAATTTAAAAACTATCAAATAAAAATTCTTATGTGTTTATGCCGAGCAGCGATCTACTCTCCCACACCGTTGCCAGTGTAGTACCATCAACCCTGAAGGGCTTAACGACCGTATTCGGAATGGGAACGGGTGTTTCCCCTTCGGTATGGCCACTCGACAAATTTAACAAAAGGAATTATTTTATGGAGGGTTAAGCCTCTCGGCAGATTAGTACTGGTAAGCTCAAGC
>JBBIOC010000014.1:14776-18835 GCA_037443585.1 Candidatus Omnitrophota bacterium | reverse complement strand
TAGTTTGTGTGGAGGTCCTGGAAGTGGATTATACGAAGGGGGTTTTCAAGGGATGAATTATAGACCTCTGTAATTTTACCTAATTCTTCTGGGATGTGAATATCTGATATATCTTTTATTGAAGCAAGCTCTATTTTGCTTTCAACTGATGTCTGTGGTCTGTGGTCTTTGGTCTGAAGGTTTTGTTCCTGATGTATCTGCTTCTTCTTATTTAGAAGCGCCTCATTTTCTTCTGAGATTTTCTGATAGTTGGGTTTTCTGTTTTTGAAGAAGGATTTGTCTGAAGGGGCGCAAAGGGCAAACTCAGAGGAGAGAAAACAGAATAAGACAAAAAAAGAGATAATTCTTTTGAATGGGAAGTCTTGCAAGATAAACCTCTAAGTTTTAAAGTTTAAGATTTGGCTATTTAAATTTCTAACTTTTAGACAGGACGAGATAAGAATTAACTTTTATAATTCTTTTAAGAAGTATACCATATCTTCTTAGGGTTATCAAGAGGGTTATCAAGCAAATTTTCTGAATTTCTTTATCCTCATCTATATCTATATCTATCATCTATCTTGAAAACATCAACTGTGCCATCCATCCTGCTAATGGTGGAAAGAAAAAGGTGGATAAGAATCTTATTAGTGTAAACCTCCATCCCATAAAACCTATCTCCATAGGCATCCTTGTAAGCGCCCAGAGGCTCCAGGCACTCATATATGAGACCATAGTCCCTATGCCTGCGCCGGATTTATATAGCACAGCTGCAATAGGAAATGCTGTAATAGGTCCACCGGGAGTAATTGCACCAAATAGGCATCCCAAGAGAATACCTTTAAACCCTGCTTCTTTACCTAAAAGCCTTGTAATTACTTCCTTTGGCACAATGACCTGTATTAGCCCCGCTAATATAAAAGTCATCGCGAGCATTGGAAGGACATTTAGAAACATCTGCCAGCTTGCCTTAAGCCCAGCAATGGGCAAATCTGCTCTCTTGAGAAACGCAATAAAAAACAAGATTAGAACCAATGAACCAATAACAATATTTGCTATATGCATATTTAATGAGCACATCACTTACGACGACCATCGGGTCGTCGTAAGTGATAAGTGCGAATTAAACCCTTGACATTTTCCATCGTAAAATTACTTTAATGTAAATTTACCTGTACAAAATGTCAAGGGTAAGTTCGGACACATAAGTTATGTCGCCATTACTTAAACTACTGCTCCATAACTTATGTCCTCACTTGTGTTCTCTTCCGTAGAGCATCTCAAGCCCATGCGGGAGCTCTTCTAATATTGCCTCCAAAGATTCCTTTGTGCCTCTTGTGCTTCCAGGGAGGTTTATAATAAGGCTCTTGCCCCGTATCCCTGCAATGCCACGCGAAAGCATTGCACGTTTTGTGTGCTTGAATCCAACAAATCTCATTGCCTCAGGAATGCCAGGTATCTCTTTTTCTATAACTGCCTTTGTAGCTTCCGGGGTATTATCCCGTGGAGAGAACCCTGTGCCCCCATTTGTAAATACAATATCTGCTTTCAATGTATCACAATATTCAAGGAGCCTCTGTATAATCTTATCAGTATCATCTGGCACAATCTCGTATTTAATAATATCCCAAGCGTGGGAGTTTATTGTTTCTTTAATTATCTTACCGGTTTCATCCTCCCTTTCGCCACGAGAACATTTGTCACTGATTGTAAGTATTGCAACCTTATAGCTCATATATTTTATCACCTTTCTTTACCTCTCCGCCTTTTATTACCTTAGCAAAAATTCCCTGTTTTGGCATAATACAATCGCCCAATTTATAGAATATTTCACACTTTGTATGGCAGACCTTTCCAATCTGGCTAATCTCTAAAACCACATCCTTATTAATCTTTATTCTATCACCTATCTTTAATTTCGAGATATCCAGATTTTCAGTTGTGATATTCTCTGCAAAGCCTCCGGGTTTTAAGGTTTTATCTAATTTTCTTATACTTTCAATATCCAAAAGGCTCACCTGACGCTTTGAATCTTCTCTCGCATGGGCATCCCCTAAAAGCCCAAAATTCTCTTTTAAGACCACTGAATCAATATCTCTTTTGGATGTGCCCTTTTTATCGCTTATATTGATTGATAATATTCTTCCACCCACCGCTCTTTCCGCCCCTTTTTTCTAAAAGTTTTATATCTGAGATTGTTATCGTCCTATCCACAGATTTACACATATCATAGATAGTAAGTGCAGCTATTGAAACCGCTGTCAATGCCTCCATCTCAACACCAGTCTTACCTATTGAAGAAACACAAGACTTGATAGTAATAAAAGGTTTTTTCTTATCAACTTCAAAATTGATATCCACACTGGTTATCTGAAGCGGATGGCATAGGGGTATCAATTCGTGAACCTTCTTTGCTGCCAGAATCCCAGCAACCTTGGCACAAGCTAATGCATCGCCCTTCGGAAGTCTATTCTTTAATAATTTATCAAGGGTAGAAGGTTTTAAGAATACCTTTGCCTGTGCTATTGCGATTCGCTTTGTGTCAGGCTTCTGGCTTATATCCACCATGTGAATGTTTTTGATTTTTAATTTTTGATTTTTCATTTTTAATTTTTTACCCTCCAACCTGCGACATAGACTCATATGTACATTTAGAATTCAATGTGCACATATTATGAGATTCGGGTTTTAGAAGTATGCTCGATTTTATTAATTCTTTAATGGCCTCGTCACTACTGCCTGAACGCAGGGCGCTCTTTATATCTATGCTGAAACTACCATCCAGACAGGGCAGAATCCTTCCATCAGCGCTTAAGCGGACCCTATTACAGAATGAGCAGAATCTACTACTTATCGCTGATATAAAGCCAATCGTGCCCAAAGCACCTCTAATTCTATAATTTTCAGAAGGCCCATTTTTTAGAATTCCATTCTCAGGCAAAATCTCTCCTGATTTCAAAACCTTTCTCTTTACTTCTTCCATTGATAAAAAAAAGTCTCTTTTTCCTATATGATTTATACCGACAGGCATAAATTCTATAAACCTAATGTGTAGCGGTAAAGTCTTACTTAAAACAACAAAGTCTCCTATCTCATCCTCGTTAAAATCACTCATCATCACAACATTTATCTTGACAGGGATAAGCCCTACCCTGAGTGCCTCTTCTATCCCTGAAAATACTTCTCCTATTTCACCTAATCTTGTAATAGACTTAAATCTTTCTTTCCTCAATGTATCAAGGCTTATATTTATCCTATTAAGTCCTGCCTGATTTAGCTGCCTTGCAAATTTAGAAAGCAGAATGCCATTTGTAGTCATAGAGAGGTCTAAAATCCCCTTGATTACTGACAACTTAGAGACAAGGCTTATAATATTTTTTCTTATGAGAGGTTCGCCACCTGTAAGCCGCACCTTATTTATGCCCAAAGAGACGAAGATTCTAACAAGTCTTTCAATCTCTTCAAAACTTAAAATTTCAGAGGGGTCTTTTGGCAGAATCCCTTCTTCAGGCATACAGTAGATACACCTTAGATTACACCTATCAGTGACTGAAATCCGTAGATAATCAATATTTCTCCCAAACCTATCGATTAAGGCCACAATACACCTCATACTGTAGTTGCCCAATTTATTTGGCAAGAGACGAGCCGGTAGTAAGAGGGCTCAAAATAAGTTTACACTTTAGTCCAGAACTAAAGTGTAAACTTATTGGAGGCCAGATAGATCAGGCAACTACATTCTTTGGATCTGAATCTACAAATATCCTCAAATCCGGCTTTAGATATTTTAATACACTTGTGCCTTCAATTACAATGCCTTCTGAGCCTCTGAAATTCTTCAATACCTTTTTGAGACCCTCTTTAAGGCCCTCTTCTTTTGCGCGAAGCCATATCACCTTCTTTGCACCAGCGCGTTTCATCCTCTGGGTATCCTTACCTCTCTGATTTATTATGTGCAAATCATCTATAATTGTAAAGGGTGAGTTTTGTTCACCGCAAACACCACAAGCAATCTCGCGTGGGCAAGGGCCTTTTTTTATGACTGTAACCTTGGGCGCTGACCAGTCCTTAAGCTGCCTT
>JBBIOC010000014.1:11241-14766 GCA_037443585.1 Candidatus Omnitrophota bacterium | reverse complement strand
AAAAGTTTTTCTACAATTGTTGTCTTCCCAACACCACTATGCGAGCCTGAAACAGTTATAATTTTCATTTTATAGCGCATTTAAAAGTGAAACGTACTTTTCACCCTTCGAAAGCGATGCGATAAGACTCTCCATCTCCAGATTTACAGGACAGACTGCAGTGCACCTGCCGCATCCCACACAGGCAAACATACCAAACCACCTCACGGCGTGATAGAGTTTGCAATAAAACCTCTTCTTGATTCTCGCAGAACGCTTATAATAAGGATTTGCCCCGCCTGCCATCTGACTATAGCCCTTATATGTGCAAGAGTCCCATAAGCGAATGCGTTGAAGAGTATCATTATATTTTAAGTCTTTAATATTAAAACAGAAACAAGTGGGGCAGATAAATTCGCATCCCCCACAATTTGTGCACCTCCACCCAAGCTCCTCCCAGAGTTCATCTAAGTCCTCTTCTGACATCTTTTTTCCTATCACTGTCATATCATAACAATTGCCTTCACACATCTCACACTTTCGATGGAGCTCAGATTTTTTTTCAAGTTGAGATGAGCTCGATTCAGTGAGAAATCCTTTAAAACCTTTTACAAAATTCTCTCCCTTTTTATTGCCTGCCTCAACAATAAATTCCTCGCCTAAATCAGTAAATTGAATATCAAAATTGTCCTGCTCTTTTAGATAAGGGCTGTTCTTTAAGTAAAGGCAGAAACAACCCTTGGCAGGTTTATTACAGGCGAGCGAGATAACTAAACTATTCTCCCTCTTAGTAAGATAATAGTAATCCTTTGGCTCTCTGCCAAAGAAGAAGTCCTGAAAATTCAATGCCTTTACATCGCAGGTGCGCACACCAAAAAATAAAGAACTCTTAATTTTGGAGTTAATTTTGGAGGTCTGGTCTCCAAACATTACCTCACTCTGAGGGAAGAAAAAGTCCTTCAGGGAATTATAACACACCCCATAGTTATCTGGCAGTCTTTCTATAGGCTCAGATTCCTCAAAGAGCATATCCCCCCATAGCTTCTCTTTTGGTAGAATGAGCCTGTATTTGGAAGAAGCCTTTTCTAATAAAGAAAATAATTTAGCTTTCTTTAGGATTTTCATGCTGTTCGCTCTACTTTCGCTGCACAGACCTTATATTCTCCAATCTTTGCAATGGGGCAGTACGCATCATTTGTCAAAAGGTTTGTCATAGTCTCAGCATAGTGAAATGACATCCACAAAACCCCCTTTGTAATCTCTTTAGTCACTCTTGCCTTTACTATAATCTTACCCCTTCTTGTAGAAACCTTTACTCTATCATTCTCTTTTATATCGAGTGACTTTGCATCCTCTAAATTTATCTCTACAAAATTCTCAGGAAACTCCCTGTTTAAGATGGCAGTCCTCCTTGTAATTGTGCCAACATTATAATGAAATAACATCCTGCCTGTTGAAAGGATAAATGGGAATTTTTTATCAGGCAGTTCAGCTGCACTCTTATGTTCTATACCAAAGAATCTTCCCTTACCCCTTGCAAAGCCCATTTGATGCAATATCTTTGTTCCTGGATGAGTTCTATCAGGACAGGGCCATTGAAGGCTTTCCCTATCTAAACGCTCATATGAAATGCCGCCGTAACTTGGCGTAAGGGAAGCTATCTCATCCATAATCTCTTTCGGGGTCTTTGAATCCATCTTATACCCCATTGCCTCTGAAAGTTTGCAGATAATCTCACCATCGGGCAAGGTATCTTTAATAGGAGGGATAGCCTGCCTCAATCTCTGCACCCTCCTATCTGCATTTGTAAATGTGCCATCCTTTTCAGCAAAGCTTGAGACGCTGAATATAATGTCAGCAAATTCTGCAGTCTTACATAAAAATAGGTCATGGACAACTAAAAATTTTAATTTCTTAAGGCCATCTATCACGTGTTGAGAGTTCGGCTCTGACATAACAATATCCTCGCCTATTACATATAATGCCTTAATCTTTCCTTCTTTAGCCTCTTTAAATATCTCTGTGGAGGTAAGTCCATTTTTCTTTGGAAGTCTAACCCCCCATGCACCTTCAAATTTCTTCCTGACCTTTTCATCCACAACGCTCTGATAACCAGGAAAACAATTTGGAAGTGCACCCATATCACAGGAGCCCTGCACATTGCACTGGCCCCTCAAAGGATTTACCCCGCTTGAAGGCTTTCCAACATTTCCTGTAAGCATTGCGAGGTTTGCAAGGCTCATCACATTCTCTGTCCCTGTTGTATGTTCAGTTATGCCTAAGCTATAGATTATACTTGCAGGCTTGATAGTTGCATAGGTCCTTGCTGCCTTAATTATTAAATCCCTAGGAACAGTTGTTAGTCTCTCAACATATTCAGGGTTATATTTTTTTATAGTATTTTTTAAATCCTCAAAGCCTTCACATCTATTCTCTATAAATTCCTTATCTTCTAAACCATCCTCCAATATTATATTCATCATACCATTAATCAATGCAATATCTGTTCCTGGCAGAAGTTTCAAATGGATGTCAGAGAAATGCGCAATATCTATGCCCCTCGGGTCAGCTAAGATTATAATCGCACCTTTATCCTCTGCTGTCCGCAGCCTCCAGCCAATTATTGGATGCGCCTCCAAAGTATTTGAGCCTATTACAAATATGCATTTTGCATCTTGCAATTCCTCAACAGAATTCGTAGCTGCGCCGCTACCAAAAGAGCGCAAAAGCCCTGCTACGCTTGGCGAATGGCAGGTCCTTGCACAGTGGTCAATATTATTCGTGTCTAAAACCGCCCTTGCAAACTTCTGAAAAAGATAGTTTTCTTCATTCGTGCACCTTGCAGAGGCAATTACACCTACAGATTCTGGGCCATACTTTTTTAAAATTTCTTTGAATTTCTTTGCAACTAATTTAATAGAATCATTCCAACTTATTGGCTTGAAACCTTTTTTTGTTTTAATTAATGGAGTTCTCAACCTCTCTGGATGTGTAATAAACTCATATACATTCCAACCCTTTACACAGAGCCTGCCTCTTGAAAGAGGGTGATTCCTAGAAGGCACAACACCAATAGGCCTTCCATCTGCAACCTTCAAATAAAAATTACACCCAACACCACAGAATGGACAGGTCGTTAAAATGTGTCTCATAATTCTACCCTGGGACGCAGTTGAAGTAACTCACTATATTTAAACACAGGTCCATCCAGACAGACAAATCTCTCACCTAAATAGCAATGTCCGCACTTTCCAATCCCGCACTTCATATGCCGCTCAAGGGAGACAAGGATTTGCGATGGCTCCATATTCATATCTAAAAGTTCAAATACAGTATATCTAATCATAACTGGCGGGCCACATACGAGAGCAACTGTATCCTTTGCCTTTATGCTTATCTTTTTTAAAAGTAATGTCACAACCCCCTTTTCTCTCTCCCATTGTGGTGTAGGATTATCAACAGTCAATAAGAATCTAATATCGTTTCTCTTCTCCCACTTGCTTAACTCACTCTTAAACAAGAGTTCCTCTTGTGTCTTTGCCCCAT
>JBBIOC010000014.1:0-11219 GCA_037443585.1 Candidatus Omnitrophota bacterium | reverse complement strand
AGGTCTTTAAAATCTTTTCTCTCTTTTAAAACATAATCTATCAAAGGCCGAAGGGGTGCTATGCCAATACCGCCAGCAACTATCAAAACATCTCTTTGTTTCAAATCAGCTATATCAAACCCATTTCCAAAAGGCCCTCTTATTAAAACCTCATCATATTTCTTTAAATTATGAAGCCTCTCTGTTACGCTTCCTACTCTTTTGATACTTAAAGCGACTCCTGAGTCTTGATAACCGCCTGATATAGATATAGGTGCCTCACCCAGGCCTAAGAGCCCCACCATAAAAAACTGTCCTGGCACAAATCTAGTGCTATAATCTAACAAAAATGTCTTTGTGTCAGGGGATTCTTTTATGATTTTCTTTATCCTTACTCTTTTTGGCTCATAGTAATTCTGCATAAATCATCCTTGGTATTTATATTCATAAATAATTTTTCTGGGTCGCCAAAATCTTTTAGTTCTTCTTCCAAAACCTCTCTCACCTTGACCTTATCAAAGAAATCCCTTACTTTATTAGAATCTGATTTTAGAGTCTGGAATATGGGTTCGATGCAATCCTTTGAATATATCGCAAATAAAGTCTCATAGCCATTTTTGAGTCTTGGCACAATTACATCATATCCTTCTCTTAAAGTATATAGATATTTTATAAGTTTAACCTCAATATAAGGCATATCACAGGCTACAAAAAAATTATAGAAGTTTTTTGAGGTCTTAAGACCAGTATAAATACCGCCCAGAGGGCCTTTTTGAAAGACTAAATCCTCTACAATCTTTACACCGCAAAAATGCAAAAGTTCCGCAAAGGCGCAAAATTTCTCTAAAGCATCCGTTACTATTATAATCTCATCTGAGATTGGCTTTAGTCTTTTAATTAGATTCTCTAATAAAGACTCATCGCCAAGCCTTAAGAATGCCTTATCAAAGCCCATCCGGCTTGACTTTCCACCAGCAAGTATTATTGAACTTAAATCTTTGCAACCCATATGCTAATCTCATAAAGTATCAAAAGAGGCAGTGCAAGTAAGACCTGTGTGAAGACATCCGGGGAGGGTGTAATGACTGCTGCAAGGATAAATATTAAAACTACAGCGTACTTATAATTCTTTCTTAAAAGAGCAGGTGTTACAATCCCAAGCCTTGATAAAAGAAATATAATTGCGGGCAGCAAAAATACAACCCCACACCCGAGGATTAAAACCGTAACAAAAGAGATATACTTGGAAACAGAGAGCATAGGAACGACATCTTCAGTAGCAAATTTCAATAAAAACTTCAACCCAAATGGAATTATTACAAAATATGCAAAACCCATCCCTATTAAAAATAGAACCAAAGAAGGAAAAATAAATAAAAAGATATATTTTTTTTCTTTTTCCGTCAGGCCTAAACTTACGAATCGCCATAACTCAAATAAGATTACTGGCGAAGAGAGTATAATACCACAGAAGATTGAAACCTTTATATATACTAAAAATAACTCAACAGGGCTTATAAAGATTAGTTTTCCTACAGGCCTCGTTAAGAGTTCTAATATATTCTTGGCCCAGAGGTAGGAAATAGCAGAAAACCCAAGGATAGAGACTAATGCTACAATAATCCTCTTCCGTAGCTCTTCCAAATGTTCTACTAAAGTAAGTTTCTTTTCCATACATATCTTTCAGACTACAGACTTCAGACAACAGACTATAGACCTAAAAGATTAAGCAAAAAACTTTATACTATAAACCACAATTGAACTCGTAATAAAAGCCAAAAGGTTAGAGATAAAATTTGATTTTTTTCTAACAGATTTTATCAAACCATATAATGTCTTTGAAGCCTCTTCCTGTAACTCAGCAACTTTCCTATACTCTATATCTTCTAAGTATCCTAAACGTTTAGATAGACAGAGTAAATAATCAACTTCTGCTAGAGAACCTTTTGCAATATATAGAAAATGTAGGTATTCTCTTTTGTGCTCTCTATTTGCACCTTCGGCAATATTTGTAGGCACTGACATCGCTGCACGACGAAGTTGTGAAGTCAGGCCATACAATTCCACTTTTGGAAAACTTTTGGTTTTTTGATATACCAATATAGTTAAATCATCTGCGTGCTGCCAAGCCTTTATATTTTTAAAATCTCTCATCGCCTCGCCCCCCTTGACCCCTTTAAGTCTGTAGTCTTAAGTCTGTGGTCTGTAGTCTAACTATTTTTTCTCCTCCTTCTTATCCGTCACATCCAAATCCTCCTTCCCCTCCCTCACTGCCTTCTTAAACTCCCCTATCGCCTTTCCGAATGAACGCGCAATCTCTGGTAGCCTTGAGGCGCCAAAGATTAGAAGGCATATGAGTAGGATTACAATGAGCTCCTGCATTCCTATACCGAACATCTATATCACCCCCCTCCATTCAAAAATGCATTCTCGATATCTCGATACTTCCTTTTCCTTAGGTAGATAAACCAGTAGACAACCACTACTCTTGTGGGGAGTAGGCATCAATCTTAAATTCAAAGGCCTGACTATTCATATCAACGACAAATTAAATAAAAAACAAAGGAAAGAATAAGATGTTTCTTTTTTTATCAAAAGAATAATGATTTTCTGAGAGCACAATTATTTTTTTAGGAGAATATTTTTCTTTAAAACTGATCAGGGCCTTGTTCACTTTATCTACATTTAAGATGGATTTCACTTCTATGGCACTGCTAATTCCATCTTTATTTAATATAAAATCCACTTCCGCAGAAGATTTAGTGCGCCAGTAGTTAAGGGTCGCTTCTCTTTTTAGTAAATGATTGGCCACAAAGTTCTCATTAAGATTTCCTCTGTCAACCCTTCTTTCTAACTCTTGAAAATTATCAATTACTATATTGCGGAAGCCATTATCCCAGAAATAGACCTTGGGGGACTTAGCAATTTCAATCCGCTTATTTTTACAGAAAGGCAAAATCCTTCTTATCACAAAGGTCTTTTCCAGAATATCAAGATGTTTCAATATACCTTTGTAATTCAAAGAGGCAATCTGTGCTAATTCATTATAGACAACCTGAGAACCAATCTGTAACGCTAATGCCCTAATCAATCTCTGCAGCTCTGACTCTGTACTTAATTGCAGTATATCTCTTATCTCTCTTAAGAAATATGTATTGTAAATATTTTTTAAGACTGTAACCTTCTCTTCTTTGTCTTTGGCAAGGACAACCCTAGGATAGCCGCCGAAGATAGCGTATTCATAATAATATCTGCTAATCTGGTTTATCACTGCCTCGGAGATTGCTCGCAAGGCCTTCCTCTTTCCAATCAAATAATCATCAAAAGCCTCCTTGATTTCCATATAGACATTCTTATACAGCGAAGGGTTTCGATATCGTAAGAATTCTTTGAAGTCAAAAGGGTAGAGGTAAAAGATGAATATTCTGCCTACAAGGTATTTGAGTGCCTGATGGGTTAAGTCCAAAACCGATGAACCCGAGATAATAATCTTAATCTTGTGCCTATCGTATAGATATTTTAATTTCTGCCCCCCTTCTTTAGCATATTGAAATTCATCTATAAAAAGAAACCCAGCCTCCTTGCCATATAGATTATAAAATGCCTTGATATCCTCATTAAATAACTTAAGGATATCTCTGTCCTCAAAATCAATAAAAATAGCCTTATTTATAGGTCGGGCAATCTCTTTTAAAAGGGTAGTCTTTCCTGATTGTCTGGGGCCAACGATTGCCAGAATCTCAGGCTTATCTAAATATGCTTTAATCTTCTCTTCTAAGTCCCTTCTTATATACATAATTTTATCCCTGCTATTTTTAAATCATAATAAATTATAGTGGATTTATTCGGCTTGTCAAGTGAAATCTTAAGGCTTTAAAAGGCTTTAAAAAATTCACCTTCCCAATAAAGCTATCCCTGCCCATGCCACAGTTGTTGTAACAAGGCCTACTAAAAGTCCTACTCCCAACCACCTGAAGAAATTCATCTTGAAATTCTTCTCCTTCTCTAATATCCCTAAAGCTACAATATTCGCTGTAGAGCCTATCATTGTGATATTCCCGCCTAAGCAGCCTCCAAAAAGAAGGGCCCACCAGAGCGAATTGGTATTTGACAGAGTAGTTCTAAAACTCTGTATTATAGGTATAAAGGCAGCCACCAGAACCACATTATCTAAGACACTCGAGCCGATAGTGCTTGCCCAAAGCATAACCCCTGATAGAATAGCCTGGCTATTCTGTGTCCACCTCAGGATATCCTTAGCAAGTATATCAGTTGCACCTGTGAATCTAAGAGTCCCTGTTATCCCAAAGAGCATAATAAAAAATAAGAGCGTCCACCACTCCACGTCTTCTTCAATGTACTTTCTTGCATTCTTAAACTTCCACAGCATTATTGCACCTGCGCTGACTAATGGAACCATCAGAAGGATTGTATTGTTTCCTAAGCCTAAAAACTCTTCTATTCTGTGGTGTAGCATTATAAAAAAGAGCGTCGCTCCTAAGATTCCAAGGCCTATCCTTAGCTGTAAATCCGGAGGGACTGATATAAGCCTTATCAAAAATTCATTCGCTCCAGCCATTCTGACCTTTTCACTAAATTCTCTAATACTCTTTCTGAATATAATCAAAAATAATCCTATTGCAATGGCCAAGATAATACACATAATCGGGAATGCCCTTATCAAAAAATCTTCAAATGTAAGGCCTGACTTTGAGGCTATCAGAATTCCTATAGGATTACCCAAAACTGTGCCTGAACTTCCAATATTAGTTGCCATAACGCTCATAATAATATATGGCACAGGGTCTATTTCAAAATAGTCACAGATCTCCAAAATTGCTGCTACAATGAATATTATAGAGGTTACCTCATCCAATGCACAGGCAGAGAGCGCAGAGATAATTGAGATAGCTACTACGAACTTCGCCCCAGTAAGCGCCTTAATCCTTATTATAAGACTTACGACCCATGCAAAGACGCCTAACTCTTTCAGAAGCCCGACGATTACCATCATCCCGATTAAAAACAGGATTACCTCTAAGGAGCTTGCCATAACAAAATTTTCTATATCTATTGTTCTGGTAGCCAAAAGTATAGCCACGCCAAAGAATACTATTGCAAGCCGCTGTTCCCAGAAAAACAGACTCCCTAAGATAGATAAAATGAGGATTGAACTTGCTATAGCCTGATTTATATTAAAGCCTATCCTCAAGCCTGATATGCCAATCAGTCCTGAGATAAGAACTATAGATAAAAATTTTAAAAATATTCTTTTATTCAATTTAGCCTATTGAGAACTACTTTCTTAGACGCGGATGGCCGCGGATTTCACGCGGATATTCGCGGATATCTCCGACGACAATCCGCATAAATCCGCGTGTAATCTGCGAAAATCCGCGTTAAAAAATATTTTTCAGATTTCTTTTATAAACTCCTTCACAATATCCCCGCGCGCTATAATGCCAACTACCTTACCTTCTTTTACAACCGGAATGCGCCTCACCCTCTGTGTGAGCATAATCCTCGCTACCTCTGCGATGGAGAGCTCTTCGTTTACAGTTACTACTTCTTTTCGCATTATATCCCCGACCTTCATATTAGCCAATTCAGAGACTCTCTTCTTCAGTGCCTTTGGCAGATTCTCATACATGAAACTGCCTACCTTCTCCACATAACTCGGCAGAAGTGACCTTATTATATCCTTTTCTGTAAACATCCCCAAAAGCCTGCCAGATTCGTCAATTACAGGCAGACCACTTATCTCTAATCTAAATAGTTCCCCTATGGCGTCTTTGACGCTCATATCTGGCCTCACACTTATAACCTCTTTTATCATAACATCCTTTACCTTCATATATCACCCCTTTTATACCAAAGTCTATCCTACATAAATCGATGAAAAATAAATAGAAAGGCCTGAGCAACTAAGGTAGAAACAATCCCCACTAATAGACCAATCCAAAGCCATTGGAAGAAACTAATCTTGATGCATCTATCTTCTGTAGAACATTTCTTTTCCAAAATACCTAAAGCAATAATATTGGCAGTTGAGCCTATCATAGTGATATTCCCGCCGAAACAGCCGCCAAATAAAAGTGCCCACCATAAGGGATTGACATTGATACCCAAATAGGCTAGGTTCTGAATAACAGGAATCAATGCTGCTACTAAAACGACATTATCCAAAACCGATGAACCAACAGAACCAAACCAGAGGATGATGGCGATTAAAACAGGCAAGTTCGCCCCTGCAATACCCGCGAGTTTATCTGCTACAATATCTGTTATGCCTACATATTTTAAAGTCCCTGCCTTGGCAAAGAGTAACATAAAAAAGACCAAAGTCCTCCAATCTACCTCCTTCTCCATATATAATTTTGCCCGCAACCTTTTCCATAAAAATACAATCCCGCTACTAATAAATACAGGGACAAGTAGCATTGTATTATGCGCCATATCAAAAGTCTCTTCAATACGATGGTGCAGCACAATAAAGAATAAGGTCACAAAGAATATCCCCATGCCAATCTTAAAATCCTTTAAATTCTTCACCTCCTCCCATTCATTAAAAAGAAGTAAATTAGCCTTAGTATTTTCCTGACTTATCCTATTCTGGAATTCATAGAAATATTTTCTATACCAGAAAAGAACGATGACTATGAGAGAAATAAGAGACAACAGGCTAACCGGAAATGCCCATTTAAGAAAATCCTCAAAACCAAGCCCACTCTTCATAGCAATCAGAATACCAATTGGGTTCCCTAATACAGTGCCAGCAGAACCTATATTTGTAGCCAGGACCGTAGTAATTACCAAAGGAAGGGGGTTCATGCCAAAGAGACTACAGATTTCAATAACCACAGCAGTAACAAATATAATTGAAGTAACCTCATCCACAAGCATAGCCAAAACCATTGAAGTAAGGCATAGAATTATCACCAAGGGATAGAGTCTAAATCTGGAAATCTTTATCATCTTAATCATCAGCCATCTAAAAAAGCCAATGTCAGAGACCATGCCGGTAATGGTCATCATACAGATAAGAAATAAAATTACCTCTAAACTGGCGAATTCGATGAGATTATGGACATCGATGGTTTTAGTTAAGAGAAGGCTTGCAATGCAGATTAGGGCTATGCCCATCCTAAAATTCCAAAAGACAATCGTCTCTAATACTGCTGCCACAAAGATAGTGCAGGAGATTATCTGGAAGAAATTAAGCCTGGTAAAAAAATGGAGGCCTAAACCAAATAGAATGGTAATCGCTGTGACAATTATTAGATTGCGGCCGAAATTGGTGACTGTGCCTTCAAATTCTAATCGCTCTTCCATCTTCTGGTCTTAAAGGCCTTTTCAACCTCCGACATCGCCTATTATAACTGCTAATATTCTAACCTACAAGCAAAAAATATCCCGCCCATGCGCGCAGGGGCGGGACAAAATTTACAGAGAATACTTATTATCTTTTATATTATATCTTATAGACCTTCACGCAGCACTGCTTATTCATTGCCTGGCCTGAGAGAGGTTCTGAACGCGTAGGCCTTAGTGATGAATCTGAAAAACCGCTTCCTTTAGCTATAGAGCCAAGCGCCCAGTGGCCAAAGCCGTGCTGTAGGCCCACTACTTCAGGATGGATACCTTGGGTCAATTTTACCTTTGCCATCACTTTGCCATACATAGATTCTACCCAGACAAAGTCACCATCATTAATGCCCAATCTTTCAGCTGTAGCAAAATTAACCATAAGAGGGTTCTCTGGCTTCAATTCCATAAGATAAGCATTATTCTGTGTGCGGGTATGGGTATGGGATGCCTCCTTCCAGTTAATCAGATAAAAGGGATAATTTGCATCCGGCTGCCAGTCGCGCGGCTCATAGACTGGGAGCGGATTCACTGGATTTCCCCAGGCGTCCTTCTTTTTTGCAAAATCTGCATTGTAAAATTCTACTTTGCCTGATGGCGTAGAAAAACCCTGGACAGCCTTATCCTCTTTCATAATCCCTATTAGTTTATCCTTTGTCCCATCGCTCTTCTTGGAAAATACCAATTCCCCCTCTACTATAGCATCCGCAACTTTTTCAGCTGGGAGTTCAGTCTTATATTTTTCGTATCGTGTCCCTTTTTTATCCACCCAGACTGCACCGGGAAGCTGCCTTAATTCTTCTAATGTCATCTTAGGCGCGCCTTCTTTAAGCTCTTTAGAAATGTACTCTTCGTACCATTTTGTCTTGTTTTCAATACGTTCGCCAGACATCCTGCCAATCCAGAATATATCCTTGCCATCGCCTTCTTTAATTCCTAATCGCCTGGCTATCTCAATAAGGAACTCATACTCAGTAGGCTGGCCAAAGATGGGCTTTACTACAGGTTGCCTCAAGGCTATAACTGGCCACGTTACCCAGTGAGAGCTTATATCATAACGCTCTAAATAAGTAGTTCCGGGCATAACTATATCTGCCATAAGCGCTGTCTCGGATAAAAATATATCATTGACCACTACAAATTCTAAATTTTGAAAAGCCTTTTCAACTGTCTTTGTGCCTGAAACAGCCATCATTGGATTCTGAAATATAACTATAGCCATCTTAGGTTTATAAGGTCCTTTCCCTTCCGCAAGACGGGTGAATATTTCAGTATAGACTCCTGAACTATGCGCAAAAGGATAAGACGACTTCCCGTCAAAACGCTCATTCTTTAAGTTCGCCTTTGCAGTATCATCGGGAGTAACATCAATATGTTTACCACCCTTTTTATCTGGTATTATCAAAGTTCCGGGCCGGTCATAACCTCCTACCAATGCTGCTAAAAGCGCAATTGCCCTGCCACCCTGGACGCCATTAGAATGGTGCCCCGGCCCAGACCAGGCATCTAAAACCTGCGGCTTAGTAGTGGCAAATTCAATAGCAATCCTCTCTACAGTTTTTGCTGGAACAGAAGTAATTTTTTCCTGCCATTCTGGAGTTTTATCCTTCACATATTCAACATACTGCTCAAAACCCACTGTCCATTCTTTGATAAAATCTTCGTCATAGAGTTTATCGCGAATTATGACGTGCCCCATTGCTAAAGCCATTGCGCCGTCAGTTCCTGGCCTTATAGGAATCCATTCCTGCGCCTTATTAGCAGTGTAAGAAAGATAAGGGTCCACCACTACCATCTTTGCGCCATTCTCAATCCCTCGCGTAATTATCCGCGGTAGATGAGACCATTTTGTTGCAGAAAGCGGATTCCAGCCAAAGAATAGTATATATTTTGATTCAACAGCATCGATCAATGGCCTGTCATGTCCAACCACCATCTTATATGACGCTTTACGTGAGACATCGCAAAGATTAGAATGGAAGAAGAAATTAGGTGTGCCAAAAAGTTTATAAAAATCATCCTGCAGGTCCATAAATGAAGAGTCCTCGCTAAAGCCAAGGAGTTTATGCGCCTCGCCATTATCGCGCAGCGCTTTTAATCTCTTTACAATCTCTGTGTAGGCCTCGTCCCATGAAATCTCTTTCCAGCCAGGGTCAACATCCATCCCCTTCCGGGGATTGGTGCGTCTCAATGGCTTCTGTAAACGGTCTTTGTCATAAAGGGTGGCTATGCCCGCATTACCTTTGGGACAGATGCAGGTGCCTTCCTTCTCAACATTAGCAAAAAAGTCCGAGGAGATATTTGAAAAATTATTCGGGTTGTAGGGATTTGGGTCTATCGTGACAAGCCTGCCATCAATGACTCTACACATAATCCCTGATTGGCCTCCACACATCTGACAGGTGGAAAAAATCCATTCGCTTTTAACCTGCTCTAATTCACTCTCTTTGACTGCTGCCTGCGCTGAAGACACAAGTTTAGCTACACCCGAAACTGCACCAGCGCTTATGCCAGCTAATTTTAAAAACTCTCTACGCGTTAGGGTCTTCATCGCCTCTCTCCCCCTTCGAATATTGGGATAACCTTTGTGGCTAAAATAAAAAGTGCAGCGCTTAAAGCAAAAAGGCCTATCACCAGTAGATATTCTATCTCTGTGGGTCGGTAAATATAAGGAATCCTTAAGTTCGTTAAGGCTGGATGGAAGAAGGAAGGCAGAATTATATCTATCCTTTCAGCAAAAACTCCTAAAAAAGACAATACTGATACTATACCCACTCCCATAACCGTCTTGCCGAATCTAGAAATGATTATAAAAAATGGGATAATAATCCCTAAGCCAATATCAAACCAAAATATGCCAGCGAATCTGCCGGTAAAAAGTTCATTCAAGACCACCGCATGCGTGGGAATCTTTGCAAAGCCAGCAGTCAAGAATTCGCAAAAGAGAAAATAAAAAAGCACTGGCAGAAGACCCTTAAAATATCTGCCTAGGCTTATGATTACATCGTCATCAAAATGGATGCCCAAAAACCGCCTGGAAAAAAGCATAGTCACAAGCACGCAGGCCAATCCAGAGACCAAGGCTGAGACGATAAACAAAGGCGCAAGGATTGCAGTATGCCAACCTGCTTGCGATTTCATCAAACCAAATATCCAGGCGGTGATCGAATGCACTAACACAAATGCAGGGATAGAAATAATAGCTAAAGTCTTAAGTAGCCCCCTCTTACCTTTAATGCTAAAGAATAGCATACCAACACAGAGAAAAAGATAAATAAGTATTATAAAGACATCCCAGATGAGCGGCGAATTCAATTGTGGAAAGAGAAATAGATTAAATAGACGATCTGGTCTGCCTAGGTCAAAGACTATCGCAATCATAGCCAGAATTAAACTGATTATCGCTATCACCTCGGCCACCCTGGAAACAGGTTTAAACTTTTCTATGCCTGCCAGATGTGATAATGCAGCCACAGCTATGCCTCCAGCGCTGATACCGATAAAAAATACAAAAGTGATTATATACATCCCCCAGAATACGGGTTTATTCATACCCGTAACGCCCAGGCCGATTTGCAGTTGGTACAACCATCCAAGGAAGGCGACAGCTACTACCGTTAATAGTAATATCAATGTCTTTTTCATATCCATACTCTTGCCCCCCTCTATGCCTTATTCCCCAATGGCCTTAAATAGATGACCTTGGGTTCAGTGCCCAATTCCTCTAACAAACGAAATGCCCTGCCAGAACGGGCTAATTTAGAAACCGTGCTATTAGGGTCATTGAGGTCACCGAAATGTCTGGCTCTTCCCATGCAGGTATTTACACAGGGACATATATTGTGAAGCTCTTCGTCACGTATTGCCCTTCCTTC
>JBBIOC010000013.1:9230-18921 GCA_037443585.1 Candidatus Omnitrophota bacterium | reverse complement strand
TTTCAAAATCCCTTATATCCACATATGGAATCTCAACGGATTGCCGGAAACTTAAATGTACATAATCAGATTTTGAATACTTGGAAGCCACCTCAACTATCTTTTTCATCTTCTTCAAAGGCAGCCTGCCACCTGGAACCTTCAGCCTCACTGTAAATTGGTCTTTCTGTCTCTGTTTTATAAACCCACCTGCCTTCAGCTCATCAAAATTTACCTTTAAAGTCTTCTCCTCTTCTTTCAACTTATGCCCCAGGTCCTGAAACTCTTTGATATTCTTTATTGTTTCGTCCATAACTCCTCCTTTTCGCTCATTAATGCACAGATGAGCACAGATTAAAAGAAACAGATGATCACAGATATCTGTGATCATCTGTGAAAACCTGAGTCTAACACGAAATCTGCGATCATCTGTGCTTTAATTACTCACGCCTCAAAATACTGCTGCACAGAAAAATACCTCTCGCCTGTATCAGGTAAGACTACAACTACTCTCTTATCTGGGCCCAATTCCTTTGCAACCTTAAATGCTGCCCAGGCAGCAGCCCCTGCTGAAATGCCTACAAATAGGCCCTCCAATTTAGCCAACCTCCGAGAGGTCTTAAATGCATCATCGTCACTCACCTGTATTATCTCATCTATAATACCCTTATTTAGAATTTCTGGTATAAAACCCGCACCAATCCCCTGAATCTTATGAGGCCCTGGTTTCTTTCCAGAGAGAACAGCACTGTCCTTTGGTTCGACTGCAACTATTTTGATGGTCTTATTATGCTTTTTAAGAATCTCGCCAATGCCAGTAATCGTCCCACCTGTCCCAACACCTGCAACAAAGGCATCTATCTTACCTTCAGTCACAGATAAAATTTCCTCTGCTGTAGTTTTTCTATGGACCTCTGGGTTTGCAGGGTTTTTGAATTGCTGTGGCATAAAACTATTAGGGTTGTTTTTCAAAAGTTCTTCTGCCTTTTTAATGGAGCCCTGCATTCCTTCGATACCAGGAGTCAGCACAACCTCTGCTCCATAAGACTTAAGGATATAAATTCTCTCTAAACTCATAGTCTCAGGCATAGTCAAAATGCACCTATAACCTTTAACCGCAGCAATCATCGCAAGGCCAATCCCAGTATTCCCTGAGGTCGGCTCAATAATAGTTGAGCCTTTTTTGAGCAAGCCCTTATTCTCAGCATCCTCAATCATTGAAAGGCAGATTCTATCTTTCACACTCCCGCCAGGGTTAAAATTCTCTAATTTTGCCAGAATCTCTGCCATATCAGACTCGACAATCCTGTTTAGCCGAACCATAGGTGTCTTACATATTAGTTCTGTAATATCCTTAGCTATCCTATCTGAAAAGGGCATTCCACCACCCATATAATAGACAAATTCCACCTTGTCTTTTTCTTTAAGAAAGATCTTGTTAAAATCCTTTCTATCTACTATTTTTTCATTAAGCTCTACAGTAACAACCTCTGGCCTGATATTCTTTCCCTCTAATAACTTTGAGATATTTACATTTCCATCTATCTCTTCTTTCTTTCCATTTAAATATATTAACATCTTATTGCCTCCCCAATTTCCCAAATACCTTTGAAATCGCTCTTATAGTATCTTCTATATCTCTATTCGTATGCGACAGCGACAAAAAATTTGCCTCAAGTCCAGAAGGTGAAAAGTATATCCCTTCTTTTAATAATAATGAATAGAACCTTTTAAATAAATTTGAATCTGCAAAAAAAATACTAAACATAGAGCCAATAAAATTTACCTTTAGTTCAATCTTATTTTCTTCTGCAATATTTCTAATCCCTTCACAAAAGTTTCGAGTCCTCTCTTCTAATCCCTTATATGGGTTCTGGTCGCGTAAGAATCTCAATGTGGCCAAACCTGCACTTACTGAAATAGGGTTTCCTGAAAAGGTCCCTGCCTGATACACAGGTCCGTCAGGCGCAAGGAGGCCCATAACCTCTTTTCTACCACCAAAACCACCTATTGGAAGGCCACCTCCAATTATCTTTCCTAAACAGGTTAGGTCTGCTTTGACTTTAAAAAAACTTTGAGCGCTACCATAGGTCAATCTAAAGCTTGTAATTACCTCGTCAAATATTAGGACAATTTTATATTTATCAGAAACCTCCCTTAAGGTCTCTAAAAAATTTTTTCTTGGCAAAACCACGCCCATATTCCCTGCAACTGGTTCGACGATTATTGCTGCAATATTTTTTTCTTCCCTCTTCACAGTCTCTACAATCTTTTTTATATCATTATAAGGTAAGACTAGTGTATTTTTTGTGAAATCTATATTTCCATGATAAGAGCCTTCAAATCTTATAATAATATCCCTTCTTGTCCATGCTCGTGCAAGCCTTATTGCACCCATCACAGCCTCACTGCCTGAATTTGTAAGCCTCAGCTTCTTAATAGATGGAATTGCTTCTGTGATAAGTCTAGCCAATTCCGTCTCTAATCTTGTAGGGGTTCCAAAACAGGTACCTTTCTCTATAGCATCTTTCAATCCTTTTCTAATTACAGGGTGGGCATGGCCCAATATCATTGCCCCAAAGCCCATGCAGTAATCTATAAATTCTTTACCGCTTTCATCATAAATCTTAGAACCCTTGGCCTTTTTAATAAAAATTGGATATCCCCCTACTGCCTTAAAAGAGCGAACAGGGCTATTTACCCCGCCTGGGATATATTTTTTAGCTTCGTTGAATAATTTCTGGTGAAGATCTTTTGCCTTGAACCTTGCCTCGCACCGAGGTGCCATATCTCTGAGTGCTCGGCACCGAGGTGAACCTTGAACCTTGAACCCTATTTTAGCCACTTTGCTACTTCCTTTGCATGATATGTAACAATCAAATCAGCCCCTGCTCTTTTTATACTCGTCAATATTTCTACTACTAATTCTTTCTCTGGTCTGAAGTCTGAAGTCTGAAGTCTATGACAATATGCCTTCACCATACTGTATTCCCCGCTCACATTATAAGCAGCGATTGGCACATTAAACTTTTGCTTTGCTCTATAAATAATGTCTAAATAAGCCAGGGCAGGCTTGACCATAATTAGATCTGCACCCTCTTTTAAATCCTCTTCTATCTCTCTTAAAGCCTCATCAGAATTCCTGTAGTCCATCTGATAAGACCTTCTATCGCCAAATGAAGGGGAAGAATCCAGCGCCTCCCTGAATGGCCCATAGAAGTTAGAGGCATATTTTGCTGAATAAGTAAATATGCCAATGTCTTTAAAACCATCTCTATCCAGGGCCTCTCTTATCATTACAACCTGTCCATCCATCATTGCTGATGGCGCTACAAAATCTGCACCTGCTTGAGCATGTGAAAGGGCAATCTTGGCTAAAACCTCTAAAGTAGCATCATTATCTATAATATAGACTTGAGACTTGAGACCACAGACTTGAGAAGAGACTTTTTTCTTTTGTCTGTGGTCTGTGGTCTGTGGTCTGTGGTCTTTAACTATCCCGCAATGCCCATGCGAGGTATATCCACAAAGGCATACATCGCTGATTATAATTATATCCTCTATATATTTTCTTATCTGGCTTATTGTCCTCTGCACAATTCCTTCTTTAGAATAAGACTCGCTCCCCATTTTATCTTTTTTGTCACAAATCCCAAAAAGAAGAACTGCCTTTATCCCTAATCTTTTAACCTCCTTTATATCCTCTATTAAATTATCAATGCTCAAACGATATACCCCTGGCATTGATTTAATTGCTTCTTTCTTATCCCTACCTTCAATTACAAAATATGGCATTATAAAATCCTCAACTGAAAGCCTCGCCTGGCTTATCAAATCCCTTACTGCCTGATTCCTTCTCAGTCTTCTCAATCTAATAATTGGCATCCAATACCTTTAAAAAGTTAATCAATTCCTTCTCATCTTCTCTTGCAACTATTGCCAATGAACCCTGCAATGGATCAGGTTTTAGAATACAGAAATCAATGCGCTGGGTAATCCTATATTCTAAGTCCAATCTTTTCAAAGCACAACAAGCTACAATTATTGCATCCAGGTTGTCTTTTTCTAATATCTCAAGTCGTTCTTCGATATCCCCACGGATATCTACAATACAAAAATCCTCTCTGTATTTTTTCAGTTGAACCTTTCTCCGAAGGCTGCTTGCGCCCACCTTAGCACCAATTCTTAAATTCTCTAAGGTTTTATCCCCCCTCGAAACCAGTGCATCGTATGGGTCTATAGATTTTGTAATAGCTACTACTGCCAGACCCTTCTGGAGCTCATCAGGCAAATCCTTTGCGCTGTGGATACCAAAATCAATATCACCTTTCAGAAGCGCCTCATCTATCTCTTTAGTAAAGAAATCGCTCCCTTCAACCTCAGAGATGGGGGTCTTCTTATCCTTATCTCCAGTGGTAGGGATTTTAATTATATCTGTGCTTAAATCTGAATAAAGATTCTTTAACTTATCCAGAATCTCTTCAGTCTGTTTTAATGCAAGCTGACTTGGCCTTGTTCCAACCTTTAGAGTTCTATCCATTAAATTATCTTAATTCCCTCTTCCTCAATTTTATTTTCCTTAATCCTAAATGACCTGACTTCTGGTTTCTCTTTGTCTTTGAGGGACAAAATAACATAAGAGACCTCTGGATAGAATGCAAGCTCAATATCATGGCTTGATGGATAAGCAGGGCTTGCTATATGAGAGTGGTATATGCCTAACATCTCAAGAGAGAGACTGCGAATCTCTTTCATAACCTTAAGCTGCTCCTCTGCATCCATAAAAAATGTTGCAGGGCTTTTATCGATATTTGTCATCTCGTATACCCTCTCTACTCCACCTCCTTTGCCTGCCAGTATACCACAAGCCTCGTTTGGAAGCTCTCTTTTGCTATGGGCAATGATTTTTTCTAAAAATTCTTTTTTTAAAATTAGCATTGCTATCTTCTAACAAATAGGGTCAATAAAATATACGACACTACAATTGCCGATAGTGGTGTGAGTGTCCAGACCATAAAGGTCTTTCTTGTAATATGATGGCTTAATGTAAATCTATGTCCGTTTTTCACGCAGCTTATAGCAAAGATAGACAGGGCATTGAGCTGCACATAGGGAAATGGCGCGCCTAAACTTGAGGCAATTATTAAGAGTGTCCCTGTTACCAGACATACAATATTAGAGGTAATCAACCCCAGAGGGACGACCTCTTTACCAAATGTCTCTATATTCTTTTGTCCTAAGCCCAGTGCGCCAAGGCCAAAGAGTGGACCGATTAAAAACAACCCCTTCTCCATACTCAAAACCCCTGCAGCTGCCAGAGGTCCTACTGCATTAGCTACATTGTTTGTTCCCACAGCAAATGCGCCATAACAGCTAATGAGTATTGCCAAAATCCCCAAAGACCTTTCATTTGAAAATATCTTTTCATATAACCATAGATTTTTATGATGCGGTGGATAGATAATCCGATATATAAAGAAGGTCAAGATAAATGAGATAACAGGAAAACCGAGCCATAAAGGTATCAGCCATAAAAAGGTTTTGAGTTGAATCTCTTTAAAATATAAAGCAGCCCCCACAACCGCACCTACTGTTACCATACTCGTAGATTCAGGGATAGCTAAAAGATTTGCCAGAAATAGACTTAGACTTGCTGAAGCCAGAATCACTAAGGCAACATCAAAATCTATCAAGGCCTTTGGCAATATAGCCTGACCTAAAGTTTTTGCAACCCCCCTTCCAAGTGTTATTGCGCCAAAAAGGACGAATATTGTAAATAGTAAAACTGCAATCCTCTTCTTTATTAGTCTCGCCCCATAGACAGCTGTAAAGGTTGGCGCAATACCGCTTGCGCCCATATTCATTGCAAAGAATATAACTACAAATAATAGAAGAATCTGCTTGAGCATTATTTTTGCTTCCTAAACCACTCTATCAGGATATCAGCAATCTCTGGCCGTGTGAATTCAGGCGGGGGTATCTCTCCTACTGAGAGGAGTTCCCGAACCTTTGTCCCACTTAAAGAGAAATGTTCTTCTTTTGGGTGTGGGCAGGTCTTGATAGTAGTCATCTCCCCGCAGTGCCTGCAGAAAAAGGCATTCTCAAAAAATAAAGGGACAATGCCAATCTCATCAGGCTTGAAATTATCAAATATCTCTTGCGCCTCAAAACTTCCATAATAATTGCCTACCCCGGCATGGTCTCTACCAACAATAAAATGTGTGCATCCAAAGTTTTTGCGAACCAGGGCGTGTAGAATTGCCTCTCTGGGGCCTGCGTATCTCATCGCAGCACCATATACACCTATTATAACCCTATCCTTTGGAAAATACTTATCTATCAATGTCTTATAGCAGGCCATCCTAATATTTGCAGGTATATCGCCTTCTTTTGTCTCTCCTACCAAAGGATTTAAGAATAATCCATCACAAATCTCCAAGGCAGTCTTTATAATAAATTCGTGTGCACGGTGAATGGGATTTCTCGTCTGAAAACCTACAACCCTCTTCCACCCCTTCTCTTTAAAGACCTTTCTTGTCTGGTCTGGGTCAAACCAATACTTCTGAAATTCCTTATGCACAGGCCGGTTGAGCAGGCTCACCTTCCCACCGAGTAAAAATTCTCCCTGAGTGTATAGATAAGCAACAGCTGGATGTGCAGGCTCTGTGGTCTTATAAACTAATTCTGCCTCCTTTTTCTTATCATATGTATAAATCTGCTTGAGGCTTAAGATGCCTAAAATCTCTTTACCGTCTGAAAGGGCAATCTCTTCATCCTCTTTAAGTCCTTTAATCTCTTCCTTAGTTGCAGAGAGTGTAATTGGTATGCTCCAGACCAAACCATTTTTCAGGCGGAGCCCATCAACTACAGACTTATAATCCTCTTCTATTAAGAATCCTTCCAGTGGACTGAACGCACCAATCCCAATCATCTCTAAATCAGAAACCTCTCTGGCATTGAGTCTGAGGGTCTTTAGAGATTTCGCCCTGTTTAGAAGTTCTTCTCTCTCTTTACCTTTAATAATCCTATCTATTAATTTTCTACCATGAGGTTCTATCATTTCTTGCAATGTAACCCGCCTTCGTCCAACCTGTTCAACCTACGCGGTTGAACAAGGTTCAACCGCGTAGGTTGAATTTGGTCATTTTTTGCAATGCAATCCGCACTCCTTCTGTTCAGGCGTCTCCCACCACCAACGACCAGCGCGAATATCCTCTCCAGGTTTTATTGCCCTGGTGCAGGGTGCGCAACCAATACTTGGATAGCCCTGGTCGTGTAATTTATTATATGGGGCCTTATTTTTCTTTATATAATCCCAGACCATTTCTTGAGTCCAGTCTGCCAATGGATTAATCTTGAATTTTCCTTTATGTGCAGTATCCTCTTCTACCTTTCTTACTTCCTGACGCGTCACAGACTGTTCCCTTCTTAGTCCACATACCCACGCATCTAATCTTTCTAAAGCCCTATTTAGAGGTTCTACCTTACGGATGTTACAACAGAGCTTTCTCAAGTCTACACTTTCGTAAAAAAGATTTGGGCCATATTTATTCAACATCTCTTCAGTCTTTTTAGTATCTGGAAAATAGCATTCTATATCTATCTTATATTTCTTGCGAATCTCTTCAATAACATTATAGGTCTCTTGCGGCAGCCTTCCTGTATCCAATGTAAATACCCTTGGCTTTGGATTTATCTTCGTCCACATATCAATAAGCACCACATCTTCAGCACCAAAACTCGAGGCAAGGGCTACCCTATCTTTAAAGGTCTCATCTGCCCATCTTAAAACCTCCTGCGCAGTCTTATTTTCTAAATCTGGTAATCTTTCCATCTTTAAACCTCCTGAATTTATATCTGAAAAGAGAGCATTTCTTTCCGCTTCTTTACCTCATTTGCCAAATCCTCAAAGCTGATTCTATCTATTATATTTGATGTAGCCTTAGCTACCTCTTGCCAGATATTTCTAAAAACACACCTATAGACATCTTCGCAGCCAGCATAACTTTTCTCTATGCAGGCAATAGGCTCGATTGGCCCATCTATAAATCTAATAATATCCCCCAATCTTATATCCTTAGGCGGCTTTGCTAAAAGATAACCACCCACCTTCCCGCGCCTACTCTCTACAAAACCACCCCTCTTTAAATCCAGAAGAACCTGCTCCAAAAATTTAATCGGGATATCTGCGCGTTTTGCTAACTCATGAATAGTCACCACGCTATTTATCTCATAATGTAATGCCAAATCCAGGATTGCCTTTAAGGCATAATCGCCTTTATATGTTATCTTCATTCTATTTATTATCTCTATTTTCTTTATTATCTCTATTAGTATGGTAGAGTATAACACAGAAACAAGATTTGTCAATCAAAAAAAGAAACCTTTAAGAAGGGGCGATGAAACGGCCATTTATGTAGGCCTGGGTCTTGGGGTCTTTAGGATTTTTAAAAAAATCTTCTGCTAAACTATGTTCAATTAAATCCCCTAAATACAAAAAGAGGACATAATCAGCCAATCTTTTGGCCTGTCTTAGGATATGTGTAACCAAAACTATGGTGTATTGATTTTTGAGTTCCAATAATCTTTGTTCAATGCGCTCCGCAGAAATCGGGTCAAGGCTGGATGTTGGCTCATCGCCCAAGATTACCTCTGGCTCAACAGCCAGACCCCTCGCCAGACACAACCTCTGTTGCTGCCCAATAGACAATTTCGAGGCAGAACTATAGAGCCTATTTTTTACTTCCTCCCAAAGACTTGCTTCCTTTAAATAATGCTCAACAATCTCATCTAATTTCTTTTTGTCATTTATACCGTGGATGCGTGGACCGTATGCTACATTTTCATAAATAGACATAGGCAAGACCTGAGGCCTCTGAAAGAGCAAACCCATCTTCTTCCTTAAATGCGTAACCTCTACTTTGGGCGCATATATATCTTCGCCATCAACTAAAACCTGACCAGTGACTTTAATTCCATCCTGTAAGTCAATCAGGCGATTAAAGGATTTAAGTAAGGTTGTCTTGCCGCAGCCCGAGGGGCCTATTATTGCAGTAATCTTCTTATCGGGTATATCAATACTGATATTATTCAATGCCTGATGTTTCCCATACCATACATTCAGATTTTTTACACTTATATGCGTCTTGAATTCCATTTTAGCCTCCGATTTTTCTGTTTATTTCTTGTCTGAAAAATCATCCCGAGTCACTCTATTTTTTCATCCAGTGACGAGGGACCTATTTAACTACGTGTCTGGTAAATCTCTTAGACAAAATCCTTGATAATATGCTGATAAATAAAATTATTGCTGTCAATACCAGAGCTGAGGCATAGCCTCGCTGCTGCACCTCTGGAAATGGCGTGCCCAATTGAAAAAATATCGCAAGAGGCAAAGTAGCCACAGGTTTAAACAGAGAATAAGGCAGAGAGTCAGTAAAACTCGCGGTAAATAAAACAGAGGCAGCATCTCCAATGCCTCTACCAAAGGCAACAAGGACTGCTGTGAGTATCCCGGGCAATGCCTGTCTAAAGATTACCCTTATTGAAGTCTCTAATTTAGTTGCACCCAAGGCATAAGATGCCTCTTTTAATTCAAAGGGAACCATCTTTAATACCTCATCCATGCTCCTAGCCATAATAGGAAGGACAAGTAAGGCAAACGAATGCCATAAGGTGATTTGAGCTCTAAATCTTGTTTGATGAATTGTGC
>JBBIOC010000013.1:0-9208 GCA_037443585.1 Candidatus Omnitrophota bacterium | reverse complement strand
AAACAATAGAAGGAATGCCCCAGAGCACATCCAGAAAAAACCTCACTGATAAAGCTAATTTAGATTGTTTTCTTAAATAAAGATTTAAGTAAAAAATTAGGGGGGCGCTGACCAAAAAGGCCAAAGATATCGCTCCTATGCCTAAGACTAATGAGCCTAAGATAGCATTGAGTATTCCGCCCTCTTTTCCTAAATAATATCCACCCTTGGGAGTCTTGATAAGCATATCCAGATTTAGCGCAGGAAACCCTTTTAAGAATATCGTCACTAAAATAAAAAGCAGGCTTCCAATAACAATAAATGTAGAAAAGAGCATCAGACCTTTAAAAATATTCTCTTATATCTTCCTTTTATCCATATCAGGTTCCACTCCTTTCGATACGTAATAGAATCCCCCAGCCAATCATATTAAAGAATATTGTCACTATAAGTAAAACAAACGCTGCCAAAAGCACTGCTGCATCATATAGAGGTATGGACATCATCTCACCATAGGTATTGGCAATGAGGGCAGGCAGAGGATAGGCAGTGTCAAATATAGACTTGGGAAATCCATGGAGGTCGCAGCCTGCTACCATTAAGACTGCCATTGTCTCACCAAATGCACGGGATAATCCTAAGATTATCGCTGCAATAATACCTGGCCGTGCCTTTCTTAAGACTGTGTGTTTTACTGTCTGCCACTTGGTTGCACCCAAGGCCAGAGATGCCTCTCTCATCTCAAATGGTGCTGTTCTCAATACTTCTTCAGTAACTGAGATGATTATTGGAAAGACCATTACTGCTAATACAATACCGCCGGTTAAAGCAGTGAAGCCAGTATAATTATCTGAAGCAAATGGAAAAAATGGCAGTCTCTCAGTAAAGAATGGCATAAGATAATCCCTCACCAAAGGCACAATAGCAATTATCCCCCAGACCCCATATACAACAGGCGAAATCCCTGCCAACAAATCAATTATCGGCTTGGCGAATTCCCGTAAGCGTCTTGGAGCATATTCTGCAATGTATATTGCTGTCAGGATACTCAAAGGCACTGCAATAATTATTGCAATAGCAGTTACCCAGAGTGTTCCAGCAATAAAACTCGCCAAGCCGAATTGACCTTGAGTTGGATGCCAGATGTTAGAAAAGAGCAGCTCCCTTAAACTTCTTATTGCCAAGATTGGCTTAGACCTTATGAATAGTCCAAATGCCATAAGAAAAGTAAGGCTAAGCACAAAAATACATAAGACCAACATAATCCTTCGCGCTAAATTGTCTTTAGCTTTTCTGATATCCATATAGCACCCAAGTTTGTCCTATTCTATTTCCTTTAGAATCCTTTCCCTTTCTGCCTTAGGCAAAGAAAGGCTTGTTCCTACTTCATCTACTATCTTTGTGCCTTCATCTGAGAGGACAAATTCAATAAATTCTTTCACCAATCCTTTGGGCTTGCCTTTGACAAAGAAATAATTCCTCCTCGTCGCAGGATATCTCCCAGCCCTTATGGCTTTAATTGCTGTCTCACGCTCATTGTAAATCTCATCTATGTCAGCAATACCATTCTCATTGGAGTCAATGGGGACTAATCTTGCGCCTTCTACCACTTTTCCTTCTCTGGTAAAGACATAGCTAAAGTTAGAATAACCAATGCCAATCGGGTCTCTTTTTGCAGCTTCCAGTAACCCAGGGTCAGCATATACACCTACGCCTCTCAAATCCTCCTGTTTCTTACCTAAATACGCTGCCCAGCTCGCTGCTGCACCGCAAGAGTCAGAGCGCGTATAGACGTGGACAGGTTTACCTATCTTGCTGCCAGCTACCTCATCCCAGGCAGTGATAATCCCTGTAATGTAAATCCCAATCCAGGCTTGACGCTTTACACCTTTCTTTAAAATATCAGGCAAGGCTGGATTTTTATCGCTTACTACTGGAAAAACCGCGTCATGCAGGATATAAACAGGCACTATCCCTTTTTTAATCTCTGATGGGTCGGGGTCACGGGAAACCATTCCAATATCCACCAATCCTGCAATCGCATCAGCTGCGCCTTTACCTGCTCCGCCTGCAGAGACATCAATCTTTACTTTAGGATGCAATTTCTGAAATGCCTCTGCCCAAGCCACAGCTGTGGGGTAGATTGCCCAAGCCCCAGATAAAGTCACTGTGCCTTCTAATTCTTTTTCTTGGGCACTAACAAGATTAGCTGCCCACAATAAAAAACTGACTACTAATAAACCAATGATTATCTTGTTCATTTTCCTATCCTCCTTTTATATTTTTACGCTTCTAATCTGACAGTTCTAACCAGGTTAGAACTGCAGGGTTATTTGTGTAGTCAAGGCATTATTGTCAATTTCCTTACCCCTCTCATCCTTTAATTCATAGTTGACCTGCAGGAACGCCCACTTGTTGAAGAACCAATTACCGCCTAATGTATAGACATTCCTTTCATTCGTTTCTACATCAGTATTAGGGTCATATGTGTCAAACTTAAAGACACCCTGGAATTTCTTAGGGATAAAGAAATACCCTGACTGTAGATACCAACCGTCCTTTTTGGTTGCTCCATCCTTCCCTCTGATATATTCACCCTTTAATGAGACTGGGTCCTTTACATAGGCAAACTCTGCACCAATCCTGTCGCGGTCATCCTTTTGTGCTGGTGCAGTAGTCAAGGTGTATCTACCAGCGTAAAAAGAACTTCCTACGGATAATTCTTTAAAGGGATGATACACAAGTCTTCCTATAAAGTCTTTTTGCTCATTAGTATCGCTGCGGTTTATGCCAGCACCATTAAAGAGCCCAAAGGCATAATCTAATTGATTAAAGTCTCCTTTGGGTAAGATGCTTCCACTGGCTTGTATCCCTATATCACGGCCATTTTGGTTACCAATTATGTCACTTCCTCTGGCAACCAATGCCTCTACCACCTGTGAGCGATTAATGGTTTCCAATTTCGGGCTGGAAATAAGATTCTCCTGGCTAAAAGGAATTTTCTGCTGCCCAATACTTAATTTTAGATATGGATTAATCTTATATCCGATAGTGGCATCCAACAAGAACACCCCCGAAGTTCCGCCAAACTCAATCTGCGTCCGATAATCAAACCGCTCAGTGATATCCCCTTTAATATCCAGCCTTGCCCGCCTGATATCAAAGGTGTCATTAATGCTCTTATCCTGTCTGTAACGCACCTGAGTATAGCCGCTTATCTTAATGGGCTTGCCAGCAATCACCACAAACTCCTTTTGTGCTTCTTTTTCCTCCTGTTTCTTCACTGCCAAATCCGCCCTGAACCCTGCAGCATCCTCTTTGGTGACAACCCCTTTTTCTACTAAAAGCTCAAGAAGCCTATCCACGTCAGATTCAGCTGCATATAGTATTTGCGAAAATACTAAAAGGCTGACCAACAGCCAAGTTACAATTAAAAAAATTCTCATTTTCTCCTCCTGATTTAATTCCCCTTTAAACAAAAAACCCATTACCATATCTGGCAATGGGTTAATTTTTTGGGCTATTATTCTTTAATTTTTTCTTTTTACATAGACAAACCTCTGCCCATTACCAGAGAGAATTTACAGATACAACACATGCACATTATGCCTCTTTGAATAATGGGTTGATTTTCAGAATTAATTTTAAAACTAATCTTTGTCATTGGAGATTCAGTCTGATTTAATTATTACTATCTTAATAGACATAGTAAAGTATGCCATAAAAAAATAATTTGTCAAGTATTTTTTTAAATTTTTTTCCTGTGGGATTATATGCGCAGGGTATTAAGAATTGATTCCTCGGCTGGCTTGACTGACAAAATACTCTTTTTTAACTGGTCTGGAAATTTATAGAAACTCACTTCTACATTCTCTTCAAGCTTCCCATCGCTATACCTTGCAATTATCTCTGCTGCAATACTATGGGAGTCCGACTCCCATAGTAAACCTCCCCTTAAAATTCCAATAGGGCCAGGTAAATCTTCTGTCTTAAATATAAGGTCCCCTTCCTTAGCCAAAGAGAGGAGTTTATTATTCTCATGTTCGTCTCTGCCAACTATCAGCTTACAAGCCTCTGAGATTCTAAAATGCCTGCCTACCTTCAACATATGCAGGTCATTTAGATTATAGCCATTATATTTGAATAGGTCTTTGAGTCTATTTGAAAAACCTATATCAGTCAAAAGGCAACCCCCAGAAGGACAGGGATATTCAGTTATTCCAAGCTCTTTTGCAAGTCCTATCTGGCGAACCCTCTGGCGGCCTTGGATGTCAAGCAATCTATTTCTGTCTACAATCCCCATCTTTTCAGGGATGCTCGGTTTGAAATTCCTTGCTGAAAGGGGCCTGACAATGAGCCCACAAAGGCCTGATTCTTTTTCAATTATCTTTATTGCGTTCATCCTTTGAGACATAGGCCTCTCACCTAAAACCTCGCCAGTTATTACAAAAGAGGCGCCGAGTTCTTCCATATATTCTCTTGCCTTCTTAAATGTGAAGATTCTACAGTCTATGCAGGGGTTCATGCCACGACCGCTGCCGTGTTTTGGAGATTTTATGACATCAATATATTCTTCTGTAATATTTAGAACCTTAATAGGCACCTTCAATTCCTCTGCAACCTTGGATGCCTGATGCCTGCAGCCTTTAGCAGTGCAGGTGCAGAAGATTGTTACAAAATTTATCGCAAAGACCTCTATCCCCTGCTCAAGCATCATCTTGACCGCATGTGTGCTATCTAACCCACCTGATAATAAGGCAACAGCACGTTTGTTCATATAAAAACAAATCCCCGCATCATGCCGTGTGAAGGGATAATTTTAATGAACCTAATGGTTCAAGTGGGTGCCTTCTTAGATGCTTGTTGTTTTTCCCTTAACTTTAGGGATATAACAGCTGCACCTAAAGTGCAGGCGCCCTAAATTTTGGTGTTGGCTCAAAATTTATCCCAATCTACCCACGAACATGGCAGGGATTCAATTTGAAGTATATCACATTACAAAATCAATTGCAAGAAAAAATTTATTTCCTTATCTCAACACCAAATCTCTTTACAAGAGATTCACAGATTCTTGCTTGAAGTTCTGTTACTTCTTCATCGCGCAGTGTCTTTGTATCCTGCCTATATTCTATTGAAAAGGCAAGGCCTTTTTTGCCTAAAGGTATCTGCTCACCATAATAGAGGTCAAATACATCTACTGCCTTGACCAATTCGCCGCCTATCCCTCGTATTGCCTCTATTATTTGAGAGGAAAGTATATTCTCATCTGCAACCAGTGCCAAATCCCTTCTAATGGAGGGAAACCTCGGCAGGCCCTTGAAGGCCCTATCTAGCTTAGCAGACTTTAATATCACTTCTAAATCTAATTCACACAGGAAAACCTGTCTTTCAATATCAAACCTGTTTAAGACATCCTTCTTTACCTCGCCTGCCTTGCCACAGATTACATCTTTTAAGAATACCTCACAATTTAAATGCTCTTTGAATAGATTAAGATTGCCAGGTGCAAAACTATATTCTTCAATTCCGAGTTCTCTAAAAAGAACCTCCAAGACCCCTTTTAGGTCAAAGAAACTATATTCCCTTGATTTTTCTTTCCAGTGTTTCTGCGTCGTTCCACAAAAACCAATCGAAAGCTTTTCTTTCTCTAAAAAACCATCCCCATTTTTTAGATATACCCTTCCAATTTCAAAAATTCTTAAGTCCTCATTCTTTTGATTCAGATTGAATTTTAAAAGCTCTAAGCACTCAGGCAATAGTGAGACCCTTAAAAACTCCTGCTGAAGACTTAAGGGGTTCTTTATCCTCCATCCATTTATAGATGGGTCTTGAATAAGTTCAAGGTTTTGTCTAGATATCGGGCTAAAAGTTAAAACCTCATTTAGACCCTGGGAGGTCAAGAGCCTCCTTATCTGGTCTTCTAAGAATAAATACCTATTCTCAAGTAGATACTTCTTCTGTATCAAAAGTTTTGGTTCTAATTTTGGAATCCTATCGTATCCATATAATCTCGCAATCTCTTCTATCAAATCTACATCATATTTTATATCTCGCCTATGAGCAGGAATATTTGCAATTATAAGGCTCTTTTTCTTTATGACCTTTGAAAAGCCTAAACATTTCAATAATTTCTTCTGAATAGCTACTGGGATATCTGTACCCAAGACCTTATTTGTCTTTTGAAAAGAAAGAGAAACCCTCTCTGGTCTTTTTGGCAACTCACCTATATCGATGGGCTTACCATAGGCACGGCCTTTTGTTAATCTTTCAATAAGTTTTGTTGCCCTAATAGAAGCAGCTAAAACAAAGGCCGGGTCCACGCCTCTTTCAAATCTATAAGAAGAGTCTGAAGCAAGTCCCAGTCTTCTTGAAGCCTGCCTTATAAAATATGGGTCAAAGTATGCGCTCTCAAGCAGGATATTCTTTGTGCCTTCAGTTATCTCTGAATCCTTCCCGCCCATAATACCTGCAATAGCAATGGGCTTGAGTCTATCTGCAATCACTAAAATCTGCTGGTCTATTTCTCTCTCAATCCCATCGATTGTTATAATCTTTTCTGTTTTTTTTGCCCTCCTCACAAGTATTCTTTTGCCTTCAAGTCTGTCAAGGTCAAAGGCATGTAATGGCTGACCTAATTCAATCAAAAGGTAGTTTGTTATATCTACAATATTATTTATGGGCCTAAGCCCGACCATTGTAAGTCGCTCCTTGACCCACTTTGGAGAAGGGCCTACCTTGACATCCCGGATGAGCCTTCCCACATATCTACTGCAGAGCCTTTTATCCTCAATCTCTATCTTTATCTTACCCCTGGAACTGGCCTTTTTAAAATAAGAAGTCTTTACCTCTTTAGGCAGCTTAATCGGCTTCTCTGTTATCGCAGAGACCTCCCTTGCAATGCCTAAAATTGAGAGACAGTCAGGCCTATTGGCTGTGACCTCTATTTCAAAGACAGAATCCCCTTCTGCCTTTGTAATTGATAGAACTTCAAGGCCTGCCATTGTCAACTCTTTAGCAAGCTCTTCCGGAGAAAGTCTTATATCTACAAATTCCTTTAGCCAGTTGTATGGAATACGCATATTAATTTATGGGTTTACACTTCCAATATCTTCCCACCTTGCATTTCCTATATCTGTTACTATTCCCCCACTTACAATTATTGTCCTTTTCTGTGCCTGAAGATTTGGGCCAATTATTCGCATATCAGTCACTACATCAAATGTATCAGAATCCCCATCGTCGCCATTAAGGTTAAAGGCAGTATTTGCCCTTATCTTTCCCACGACTTCTAATGTTTCATTTGGATTTGTTGTTCCTATCCCAACCCTTCCAGAAGTCGTGGCCAGATAGGTATTGCCTGTTGTAGTCAACTCATTGTATGCCCCGTACGGCGCAGGGTAATATGTCGTCAGCGTAATCTCTTCAGCAATGGTTGATACGCCCAGAAATAAAATCCCAATTAAGATTGCTCCAAGGCTTAAAATTATTCTATTCATAGAAATATCCTCCTATCATTTTCCAAGACCCCTTTTAATCTTCTCTAAAACCTTCGCATCTATCAAATCAATATCTCTACCTGCTGCCTTTTTTGATAAGATGAGGTCATCGATGTGTAACAAAGGAATTCGAACACCTCGAATTCTCTTAATTGCTCTTTTTGCCCAGGCCTTTTCAAAAGTAATGCCTTTTATCTTAGTAAGCGCATCCAAATGGACATAATCTTTAAAAATGCTCACCTCATTCTCGATAATTTTTTTAGCCGTAGTTAAATCTGCTGTTCCAAAATTAACCGCTTTTAAAGCCTTAAGTAATCTTGTAGAATTTTCAAGCGAAGCCTCAATAAAAATATCCGTATCTTTAGTAACCCTTGGGCTCCCATAAAGAATGCAGGCGATACCTCCAATTACTATATATCTGACTTTATGTCTGTTTAAGGACTTGTATATGTTTAAATCCGCGTCTTCCATATAGTCTCGATTGATTCCTTTCTAATATTTTGGCAAATTCACCCTTGACCAAACCTTCTGCATATCTTTCTGCCAAAGATAGAGAAAGCGTATGTCGTATCTTCTCATCTAAACTTTCATAACGCCACCCGTACAAAACCCTTCCTTTTTTCTCTCTCATCGTAGCCTCATCAAAACTGCCTCAAAAATCTCACATCATTCTCATAAAAAAGCCTTATATCATCAATGCCATATTTTAGCATCGCAATCCTCTCAACACCCATTCCAAATGCAAAGCCAGTGTATCTCTGTGGGTCATATTTGACAGACTTAAATACGTTGGGATGGACTATACCGCAGCCAAGTATCTCAAGCCATCCCTTAAAAGAACAGACCCTGCAACCCTTGCCTTTGCATATATAGCAGGATATATCAACCTCTGCGCTTGGTTCTGTAAATGGAAAATAGTGTGGCCGAAAGCGCATCTGAGTCTTTGGCCCAAAAAACTCTGCGCAGAACCTAGCAAGCGTTGCCTTTAAATGGCCGAAGTTTACACCCTCATCTACCAGAAACCCTTCTATCTGATGGAATAAAAAGGAGTGGCTTGCATCAACTGCATCAGGCCTATATACCTTTCCTGGATGGATTACTTTAATAGGGGGCTTCTCCTTTTCCATAACCCTTATCTGGCAGGTGGAGGTCTGACTGCGCAAGAGAAAATTTCCCTCTTCTAAATAAAATGTATGAAAGGTTTCCCTGGAAGGGTGTTCCTTTGGAATATTTAGTGCCTGAAAATTATAATATTCTGTCTCTATTTCAGGTGAGTCAACGACTCCAAAACCCATATTTGAAAAAATCTCTAAAATCTCCTTTATAGTTTTAGTTGTTGGATGGATATGGCCTATCTCGCTTCTAACCCCTGGAAGGGTAAAGTCCCTAATCTCGTGGAGCCTGTCTTCTTTAAGTCTTTCCAATAATCTCTTCTGTTCCTCCAGGGCATTAGTTATATTATTCTTTATTCTATTTGCCAGATTCCCTACCAAAGGCCTCTTTGCCTTTGGAAGCTTTGAGATATTTTTCAGGACCTTTGATATAAAACTCTTTCTGCCTAAATATTTTATCCTTAAGGCCTCAAGGGAGCTTTCTTCCTTTGCCTCTTTTATCTCTGTATTAAAGACTTTCTCAAATTCCTTTAATCTTAGGAGAATCTTTTTACTCATTTTATTACCCTGGTATAATCTTCACGTATAATCAAGAATTATACCTGATTACAAAGATTATTT